>JAEZZV010000064.1 GCA_023418375.1 Actinomycetes bacterium
GCGGCGTAGTGCGCGGGGCGGCGGGCGACGCGTGCAGGGCGCTCATGCGGCCCACCCGGCCGTGACCGTGCGCAGGTGGTCCGGCGTCGCGCGCAGCCGCTCGGCCGCGCGCAGCCGCACCGACGCCGACCGCGGGTTCGCCTCACGCTCGGTTGCGGGAGCGAGCTCGGCGCCGCGCGTCAGCAGGCGCAGGTAGGCACGGTGCGTCTCCGGCTCGACCGGCAGGCCGCGCGGGGCGCTCGACGTGGCGCCCCGGGCCAGCGCCTGCTTGACCAGGCGGTCCTCGAGCGAGTGGTAGGAGAGCACGAGGACCCGCCCCTCGACGGCGACGCACTCGAGCGCCGCGGGCAGCGCCCGCTCGAGCACGCCGAGCTCGTCGTTGACCTCGATGCGCACCGCCTGGAACGTGCGCTTGGCGGGGTTGCCCCCCGTCGTCCGTGCGGCAGCGGGGATCGCGGACCTGACGATCGACACCAGCTCGCTCGTCCGCGTCAGGGGCGCCGCAGCGCGCGCCGCCACGACCGCTCGGGCGATGCGCGGCGCGAACCGCTCCTCGCCGTACGTCCGCAGGATGCGGACGAGGTCACGCTCGTCGTAGGTGTTCAGCACCTGCGCGGCCGTCAGTGGGGCGCCGGCGTCCATGCGCATGTCCAGCGGCGCGTCATGCGCGTACGAGAAGCCCCGGTCGGCCTCGTCCAGCTGCATCGACGAGACGCCGAGGTCTGCCAGCACGCCCTGCACAGGTGCCCCGACGACGCGCTCGACGACGGCCAGGACGTCGTCGTACACGGCCTGGACGGGGGTGAACCGCTCACCGAAGGGCGCGAGGCGGGCCGAGGCGAGCGCGAGCGCCTGCGCGTCCCGGTCCAGGCCCACGACCCGCAGGTCCGGGAACTGCCGCAGGAAGGCCTCGGCGTGGCCGCCGAGGCCGAGGGTCATGTCGACGAGCACGGCGCCCGGCGCCGCGACGGCGGGGGCGAGGAGCTCGAGGCAGCGGTCGAGGAGCACCGGCACGTGCCGGACGATGTGCTCGGCGGGCGTCTCGGCCATCTCACCTCCTGCTCTCGTGTCCGGTGCTGCTCGCTGCTCGACGTCGTCCCGGCCTGCCGGGCTCGTACCGGCGGTGACACTGGTGGTCGGGGGCCCTCCAACCGCCCGACCAGGTCTCCCTCCGCAGCTCGTTCTGGCACCGGGGAAGTGCGCCAGACCGGGCGGGGAGAGACCTCGTCGTACGGGCGTCGCCCACCTCGACCAGGTGCCCCACGTCATCTAGAAGGCACCGGGGAACACCTCCTCGGCCGTGTCGGAGTAGTGCTCGACCTGCTCGGCCAGGTACGTCTCCCAGGCCGCCGCGTCCCAGATCTCCACACGCGTGCCGGCGCCGATGACCGCGACGTCGCGGTCCAGCCCGGCGTAGGCGCGCAGGGCCGGCGGGATGGACAGCCGGCCCTGCTTGTCGGGGATCTCGTCGTGCGCGCCCGACAGGAACACCCGCAGGTAGTCGCGGGCCTGCTTGCTCGTGACCGGGGCGGTACGGATCTGCTCGTGCATCCGCTGGAACTCCCCCATCGGGAAGACGAAGAGGCACCGCTCCTGACCCCGGGTGACCACGAGCCCGGAGGCGAGCTGGGCGCGGAACTTCGCCGGGAGGATCAGCCGTCCCTTGTCGTCCAGGCGCGGTGTGTACGTGCCCAGGAAGGGCGCGTAGGAGCCGAAGGCGCCGGCCGAATCGTCGCTCATCGGTCGCCCCCTTCCCTCCGTCACCCGGTGACGGGGAGGCCCACCCTCCCCCAGGTGGCTCCACAGTACTCCACTTCCCTCCACGAACAAGGGCACCTCACTCCGCCGAGCGGGTGATGCCCGATGTCGCCGCAGGTCAGGCCCGTGGAGGAAGGTGGAGGGCTTTCGGCGCCACGCCGTCGGACGGCCCGCGTGTCGCCGGGGCGTCTGACGGCGTCACCGCCCGGGCCCAGCACGACGCCGCACGGGCGGACCGCAGGAACGCGAGCGAGTCGTCCACGGGCCGGCCACGGTGGAGGGAAGTGGTGGGGCGACGTGGCGGGGCCGAACTGGCGGAGCCGAAGTGGTGGGGCGCCGTGGCCGGAGGTGGCCCGTCCCGGCAGGTCCGGGCGGGCGCGCCCGCCGGACCGCGCCCGCCGGGCGGCACCGCGTGATTAGGCTCTAGCCACTCACGTCGAAGGGGTCCCCCATGGTCCACGCACTGCCCACTCCCGCGGAGCTCGACACCTTCGCCGAGACGGCCGACCGGGTACGCGGTGCGATGGAGTCGGTGATCTCCGGGCGCCCCGACCTCGTCCGCCTCACGGTCGCCGTGTTCCTCGCCGAGGGGCACCTGCTCCTGGAGGACGTACCGGGCGTCGGCAAGACCACGCTCGCCAAGTCGCTCGCCCGGGCGATCGACTGCTCGGTCGGCCGCATCCAGTTCACCCCCGACCTCCTGCCGAGCGACCTCACCGGCGTGACCATCTACCGCCAGGCGCAGCACGAGTTCGAGTTCCGACCCGGGCCCGTCTTCGCCAACATCGTCATCGCCGACGAGATCAACCGCGCCTCGCCGAAGACCCAGTCGGCGCTCCTGGAGTGCATGCAGGAGGCGCAGACCACCATCGACGGGACGACGCACCAGCTCCCCCGGCCCTTCCTCGTCGTCGCCACGCAGAACCCCATCGAGATGGAGGGCACCTACGCCCTCCCCGAGGCGCAGCGCGACCGCTTCATGGCCCGTCTGTCCGTCGGCTACCCGGGCCGCAGCGCCGAGGTCGAGATGCTCGAGCGGCAGGAGACGGCGGACCCCCTCGCGACCGTGAGGCCCGTCGCCGACGTCGAGACGGTCGCGTCGATGATCACCACGGCCCGGCGCCTGTACGCCGCGCAGGGCATCAAGCAGTACGTCGTCGACCTCGCCGACGCGACCCGGACGGACCCGATGCTCCGGCTGGGGGCGTCACCGCGCGCCGCCATCCAGCTGCTGCGCTGCGCCAAGGCGCTGGCGGCGATGTCGGGGCGCGACCACGTGCTCCCCGACGACATCCAGGACCTCGCCGTCCCGGTGCTCGCGCACCGCCTCCTGCCGAGCACCGACGCGCGGCTCGCCGGCCACACCGTCACGGAGTCGATCACCGCCATCGTCGCGCGCACGCGACTGCCGATCTCGGGCCGCGCCGCCGCACCCGACCGCCGGGCGACCGCGGGCTGATGGGGTCGGCCCGGCGCGTCCAGGTCACCGCCCGGGGATTCTCCCTCGGTGCGGTCGGGCTGGGCGTGAGCGTCGCGGGCGTCATGCTCGGCGTCGACGTGCTCGCCCAGGCGGGCTTCCTCCTTCTCGGGGTCCTCGCCTACGGGCTCGTGGTGCTCGGCGTCGCGGCCCGCACGGCCGACCGCGGCGGGCTCGCGCTCGCGCGCCGCGTCGTGCCGCACCCGGTGACGGTGGGTGACCAGGCCGCCGTCGAGGTCGACCTCACCAGCGCCGGGGGCGTGCACCGCCTCGACCGGCTCGAGATCGCCGAGCAGGCCGCGCGCGAGCTGTCCGGCGGCAGCGGCCTGCGCGCGCGCGTCCACCGCAGCCGCGGGCGGTTGCAGCTCACCTACGCGATCACGCCGTCGCACCGCGGGCGCTGGTCGGTGGGCCCGCTCCAGGTCCAGCGTCAGGACCTGTTCGGCGTCGCACGCTGGTCAGGCCCGCTCGGGGCGGCCATGAAGGTGGCCGTGCGGCCGCGCGTCGTCCACCTGGACATGGACACGCGGTCCGCGTCGACCGACGTCGACCGGGCCGCGGTCGGCACCCGGATGCCCGCCGCCGACGACGCCTCGCTGCGGGACTACCGCACCGGCGACGACCTGCGCCGCGTGCACTGGCCCACGAGCGCGCGCCGGGCGGAGCTCATGGTCCGCCAGGACGAGCGCGCCGCGCGCCGGCCCGTGAGCGTCCTGCTCGACCTGCCCGACGACGACCCCACCGCCGAGTGGTCCATCTCCGCCGCGGCCTCGGTCGCCCTCGCGCTCATGCGGTCGGGGCACCGCGTCCGCCTGCTGGGCGGCGGCGTCGTCGACACGATCGCCGAGCACCACCGGCCCGACGTCGACGGCATGGCCAGCGACGCGCTCCTCGACCAGACCGTCGACCTGGTGCTGCCGCCCAACCGGATGACCCGGGACGCATGGCTGCGCACGGCCGTCGACACCCTCAGCCAGCAGGGCGGCGGCGCCGAGCTCGTCGTCGCCGTCGTCGGTGGCCTCGACCCGGACGCTCTCGCCTCGCTGGCCCGGGTCGGCGACGCGCACCAGGGCTGGGCGATGGTCCGGCTCGGACGCGTCGGTCACGCCGCGGACGACGACGACACGCACACGCTCAGCGCGCTCCGCCACGCCGGCTGGCGTGCCGTCGGCGTCCAGCCCGGCGAGGACCTCGCCGGCGCCTGGGAACGCCTGCTCGGCGCCGACGCGCAGGTGGGGAGCGGACGATGAGCCAGGCCAGCAGGATCGGCGGCGCCCGGCTGTGGCTGTGCACGCTCGTCCTCGTCGTCGCCGTGGTCGCGGCGTTCCGCTCCATGACGCTCGTCGTCCAGCCGGGCCCGTGGGTCGCCACCGGCACCGTCGGGCTCGCTCTGCTCGCGACGCTGCTCGTGCTGCTGCGCACGGTCCTGCGGTCGCCGCTCGCGCCGACCGCCTGGGGCCTGCTCGCCTCCGTCATCGGCGTTGCCGGCCAGTACGGCGGCCTGACCAGCGGCTTCTCGATGCCGCGGCCCACCACCGAGACCCTCGAGCGCCTACGCCTGCTCGTCGAGCAGGGCGAGCAGACGATCGTGGAGGGCCGCGTCCCGGTGCAGCCGACGCGTGGGCTCGAGATGCTCCTCGTCATCGGCGTGCTCGCGACGTACCTCGGGGCAGAGCTCGTCGCCGTCGGGCTGGGCCGGGGCGGGCTCGCTGGGCTGCCGATCCTGGCGCTGTGGTCGCCCGCCGTGAGCTACGAGACGGACATCGGCACGCCGCTGCTCCTCGTCGGCGGCACCACCTACGTGCTCCTGCTGGCGCTCACGCGCCGACGACCTCGCCGGCACGACCTGGGCTGGCGCCGCGAGTCGGCGGCCGCGCTCGCCGCCGCCGCCGGTGTCACGGCAGGAGCGCTGGTCGTCGGCACGATGGCGTCCGCCCTGCCGTTCGCGGGGAGCCTCGAGGTGCCCTCATCCTGGGGCGAGCAGAACATCGACAGCCCGCTGCGGCTCGCCACCGACCTCGACATGCGGGCCGACCTCGACGGCCGGTCGAACCGCCCGCTCCTGGAGTACAGCGGCAGCGCCCGCACCGTCGACGCCCTGCGCACGTACACCATGGCCGTGTTCGACGGCGTCGAGTGGCAGCGGGGTGCGCGGTCGAGCGGGCTCACCCCGGCCAACGGCCTCCTGTGGCCGGACAACGCTCAGCAGGCCGAGGAACCGGCGGTCGTCGACGTCCGCGTGCTCGCGCTCGAGGGCGACCGCCTCCCGCTGCCGTCCGAGCCCCGCGAGATCTCGGCGGACGGCGTGTGGCTCTACGACGCGGCGCGGGACGAGGTCGTGGGGTCCAACACGTCGGTGCGCGGCCTGGACTACCAGCTCGAGGTGAGTCCCCGCGAGCTGTCCGCCGACGCCCTGCGCGGCGACGCGGCCGGCGCGCCTCCCGGCGGCGCCGGTGAGTACCTCGAGGTGCCGCAGACCCAGCACGTCGCCGACATCCGCGCCCTGGCCCAGGAGATCGTCGCGGGCGCGTCGACCACCTACGACCAGGCGATCGCCCTCCAGTCGTACCTGCGCAGCAGCCAGAACTTCGCCTACGACACCGAGCTCGCGGCCCCGCAGACCGAGGACGCGGTGTGGGACTTCCTGACCTCGGGTCGCGGCTACTGCGTCCAGTTCGCGACGGCCATGACGCTGATGGCCCGCATGACGGGCATCCCGGCGCGGATGGCGATCGGGTTCCTGCCGGGGACCCCCGACGAGGAGCGGCCCAGCACCTACGTCGTCTCGGCGCGGCAGGCCCACGCGTGGCCCGAGCTGTACTTCGCCGGCGCCGGCTGGGTGCGCTTCGAGCCGACCCCCGCCCAGCAGACGGGCGCGCCGCCGCTGTACGCCGACCCGCTGGCCCCCAACCCCCAGACCAACCCGAACATCCCCACCGGCACGGCCGCGCCGAGCACCGCACCGAGCACCGAACCGGGCACGCAGGGGAACGACCGCGGAGGCTACGTCGGCATCGGGCAGGCCGAGATCCCGGTCGCCGTGGTCGCAGGAGTCGTGGCGACCCTGGCGCTGCTGGGCGCGGCCCTCGGGCTGATGCTCTGGCGGCGTCGGCACCGTCGCCGGCAGGTCCCGCACGGCCCGGAGGAGTGGTGGGCACGACTGCGGGAGGACCTCGCCGAGCACGGCGTGCGCTGGACCGACGCGACGACGCCGCGCCAGGTGGCACACCTGGTCCGCAGCGCGCGCACCCGGCTCGAGCTCGGCGACGGGTACCTGCGCGATGCGACCGTGGACGCCCGGGTCCTGCTCGAGGCGGATGTGGCGCTGGAGCGGCTCGTGGCGGCCGTGGAGGCGGAGCGCTACTCGCCCCGGCCTGCCGCCGCGACGGCCGACGACCTCGCAACGTGGGTCGCCGCGGTGGAGCGGCCGCTGGCCGCCGTCGGCGCGGCCGTCGACGAGGAGTAGGGAGTCGGCCGCAGGTCGCGGGAGGCCAGGCGTCGACCGGCCGGTCAGTCGCGGACGGACGGACCGGTCAGCGTCAGGCGAGGGCGGGACGGTCAGCCACGGCCTTCGTCGCGACGGCGCTCCCAGCGCTCCTCGAGCCGCTCGGTGAAGCCCTTCGACTTGCGCTGCCGCGGAGCGGCCGGCCGCACGGCGCCCCCGGGCTGCACGGTACCGACCGGGCCCTTGCGACGCGGCGGGGTGAAGGCGAGCACGACGAGCACGAACATCAGCACGAAGCCGAGGATGCCGACGATCGGGATGCTGGCCGCCGTGCCGACGACGAGCATGCCGAGACCCACCAGCGCACCGAAACCGGTGAGGAGCCAGCGGCGCAGGCTTGACCGGCCACCGCGCAGGGTGCTCACGAGCTTGGGGTCGTCAGACGTGAGCTGACGCTCCATCTGCTCGAGCACGCGCTGCTCGTACTCGGACAGAGGCATCGGACACCTCCGTGCTCGATCGGTCACTGGCCTTCAGGATAGTTCCCCGTCGCGGGGGGCGGAAGTTGAGGGCGCCGGGAGTCGATCAACGTGGCCGCCACGACGGCCCCGGTGCCGAACCGGCGGCGCACCTCGTCGGCCACGGCGTCGACCCGGCGCCCCGCCGCAGGCGCCTCGTCGGCCACCTCCTGGAGCGTCAGCTGGCGCCCGGCGGCGGCGCTGAGCCCCTCCACGCGGACGCCGACCAGGCGGACGGCGAGCCCGCGTCGGTCCACGGTCGCCAGGAGCTCACGGGCGGCGCCGAAGATCTCCGCCGTGGCATCGGTCGGCACCCCCAACGTGCGCGAACGCGTGAGCGTGGTGAAGTCCGAGGTGCGCACCTTGAGGCTGACGGTGCGCCCGGCGAGCCCCTTGGCCCGCAGGTGGGCGGCGCAGCGGTCCGCCATGGCGAGCACCTGCGCCTCGATGGCGGTGAGGTCACGCAGGTCGGTGTCGAACGTCGTCTCCGCCCCGACGCTCTTCTCCTGCCGCTCGGGCGTCACCGGCGCGGGGTCACGGCCCCACGCGAGGTCGTGCAGGTGCGCGCCCGCCGCGCGGCCGACCGCGCGTTGGAGGGTGGCGACATCGGTCCGGGCCAGCTCGGCCACCGTGGTGATGCCCCACCGGGCCAGAGCCTCCTGCGTCCGCTCCCCCACGCCCCACAGGGCGCCGACCGGCAGCGCGTGCAGGAACTCCACGGTGGCCGACCGCGGCACCAGCAGCATGCCGTCCGGCTTGGCCATCCCCGAGGCCAGCTTGGCGACGAACTTCGTCCCGGCCACCCCGACCGAGCAGGTGATCGCGTACTGGTCCCGGACCCGCTCACGGATCATCCGTGCGATGCGCGTAGGGCTCCCGAGCCGCCGACCGGCGCCCGTCACGTCGAGGAACGCCTCGTCCACGCTGACCTGCTCGACGACGGGCGTCACGTCGCGCAGCACGGACATCACGCCGCGGGACACCTCCGAGTAGCGGCGGTGATCCGGCGGGATCACGACGGCGCGCGGGCACAGCCGCCTGGCGTGGGCCATCGGCATCGCCGCGTGGACGCCGAAGGCACGTGCCTCGTACGTGGCGGCGAGCACGACGGACCGACCCTCGCCGCCGACGATGACGGGCCGCCCGCGCAGCTCGGGTCGACGGACGAGCTCCACCGACGCGTAGAAGGCGTCCATGTCGACGTGCAGGACTCCGCAGCCCTCGTCGTCGTCGCCCCAGTCCTTGCGCAGCCCCGGAGGCGGCCCGTGCCGGCTCACCGCACCACGCCGGCCTCAGGAGGCACGCAGGGCGAGGTGCCCCTGGACGTCCCCGTCGGCGAGCAGGGTGCGCACCGCCTCCTGGAACTGCGCGGCGACGACGCCCGCGCGCTCCGCCCGGTCCGGGGCCACCGTGGCGCGGCCGGCCTCGGCGGCCGCGCGGGTCGCGGCGTTGGCCGCGAAGTACGCGGCGTAGTCGGCGAGTTCGGGGGCGACGCGCGTGACCATGTCCCACACGGTACGCGCGCGGCTGCGCGGTCCCGGCCGCCCCCTCGCCTCGACGAGCGCGGCGCCCGCCCGCAGGGCGGCGAGGTGTGCGTGCACGAAGGCCTCGCCCGGATCCTGGGCGACGCCCGCGGCCACGAGCTCGGCCTCGCTGCGCGCGAGCAGGTCCGCCACGCTCTCCGGTACGGGCGCCTGCGCCGTCCTCGCCCCGTCACCCACGTCCCTCACCTCATCTCTCACGCGAACCTGCCCCGTCTCGGCGTCCCGCATCGTCGCCCCGCCCATCCTGTCGAACGCCTGTTCGAGCACCATGATGACACCCTCCTCCGACACGCTGCGTACGGTGGGGCCATGGCCCGCCGCACCCCACACCCACGCTCGGGCGAGCCTGCGCAGGCGCGGCGGTCCCGACGCGCGTCGGCGGCGACCGGGGCGCCGCTCCCGGACGGCGAGGTGACCGTGAGCACGGGCACCGTCCGCGTGCAGCGCGAGCCGGGCACCGACCAGGTCACGGTGTACGTGAACGGGGTGCCGAGCTCGTCGCTGGACCTGGCGGACCCGACCTGGCTCGAGTTCGAGTACATGCAGCAGATGGCCACCGTCGTCGACCGGCTCAGGCCGGGTCCGCTGGACGCGCTGCACCTCGGCGCGGCCGCCTGCGCGCTCCCGCGCTGGCTCGACGCGGTGCGCCCCGGCTCGCGTCAGCTCGCCGTCGACATCGACGCCGAGCTCGTCCGCCTGGTCCGCGCCTGGTTCCCGCTCCCGCGCGCTCCCCGCCTGCGACTGCGGGTGCAGGACGCGCGCGCGGCCGTCGCCTCGCTCCCGGACGCATCCCAGGACGTCGTGGTGCGCGACGTCTTCGCCGGGACGAGCACGCCCGCCGCACTGACGACCGTCGAGTTCGCCGCCGACGTCGCCCGGGTCCTGCGTCCCGGCGGGGTCTACCTGGTGAACTGCGCCGACCGCCCGCCGCTCATCGGCGCCAAGGCCGAGGTGGCCACGCTCCGGCGCGTGATGGGCGACGTCGCGCTCGTCGCCGAGCCGGGAGTGCTGCGGGGGCGGCGGTACGGCAACGTCGTGATCGTCGGCGTCCCGGCCCGCGACGCGGGCCCGAACCTGGGCTCCGCCGACCTGGCGCGCGCACTGCGCTCCCTGCCCGTGCCCGTGCGCCTCGTCCACGGTGACGACCTCGTCGAGCTCGCCGCCGGGACGCCGGCCCTGCGGGACGGCCCCGCCCCCGGCGTCGAGGCGCCCTGACGAGCCCTGGAGACGACCCCGGAGACGACGAAGGCCGCGCCGTCATCGGCGCGGCCTCCCTCGCACACGTGGGTCAGACCGGGCGGACGCTCTCCGCCTGCGGGCCCTTGGGGCCCTGGGTGATCTCGAACTCGACCCGCTGGCCCTCCTCGAGGGTCTTGTAGCCGGGCACGTCGATCGCCGAGTAGTGGACGAAGACGTCAGAGCCGCCACCGTCCTGGGCGATGAAGCCGTAGCCCTTCTCCGCGTTGAACCACTTCACGGAACCCTGCGCCATGCTGTGCCTGTCCTTCTGTCCATCCGGGGACGTCATGACCGGACCCTGTGCCCGGTCCAGTGCCGCAATGCCACGTCCCGCGTCCTGCTCCGACCGACCTACGGCGAGGTCACGACGGGGGCCCGGACGGCCCGAGGGCCCTGCTGGTCACTGCAACGGCGCAAGCATGGCACGGTGACCAGGCGCGGCGCCACAGATCACGATCACCTCGCGAGCCGTGTCCGGCGAGCCGACGGGCAGGTCGGGGCCGGTCCGCGGGCCCGGTCAGCCGACCACGCCCGGAGGCCCGGAGCGGCGGCGCCGTCGCCGGGTGAGGACCTCACGCACCGGTGGCACCACGACGCCGTCGGCCGCCATGAGCCGCCGGGTCCGCCGCCGTGTCACGAGCACGCCCACCACGCTCGCGAGCCAGGGCACCGCCTGCACCGTGAAGGCCACCCGGAAGTCGTCGACGCCCCACGTACGGCCGTCGGCCACCAGGTCCAGGGCCACGCCCACGGCGAGCACGCTCACGACGGCCGTCGAGAAGCCGCCGACGTTCACCAACCCCGAGGCGGTGCCGAGCCGCCCGCTCGGGTTGAACGTGCGCGCGTAGTCGAACCCGATCGCGGACGTCGGCCCGCCGATGCCGATGACGACGACGAGGACCGCCAGCAGCCAGACGGGGCTCCGACCCGGGTGGACCAGGACCGCGGCCCAGGCGAGCGCCACAGCGCCGCCGACGGCGAGCACCATCCACGACCGGCGCAGGGGGTGCCGGCCGGTGAGCACGCCGATGACCGGACCGGAGACCACGGCGGCGACCACCGCGAGGCTCATCAGCGCCCCGGCCTGCTGAGCCGACAGACCCTGCGCGATCAGGAACGGGTAGCCCCACAGGAGCAGGAACACCGCGACGGGGAAGGTGCCGAGGGCGTGCGACCAGAATCCGAGCCAGGTGCCCGGCGTGGTGACCGCGCCTCGCAGGTGGGTCCGCACGCTTCCCGGGCTCGCGGCGTGTCCGCCGGGGCCGTCGCGGACGACCGCCCAGGCGAGCACGGCGGCGAGCGCGCCCACCGCGCCCAGGCCCACGAAGGTGCGCTCCCAGTGCCACCGGCCGAGCACGGCGACCAGCGGCACCGACGCCGTCAGCTGACCCAGGTGCCCCGCCATGCCCGTGAGCTGGGTGAGCAACGGCACCCGGCGTGCCGGGAACCACAGGGCGACCAGCCGGATCACGGAGATGAACGTCGCGGCGTCGCCGGCCCCGATGAGCACCCGCGCGACGTAGGCGGTCGGCAGGTTCGCGGCGACGCCGAGGAGCACCTGGCCGGTCGCCATCAGGGCCGCGCCGCCGGCGATGAGCGCGCGCGAGCCGAACCTGTCCAGCAGCACGCCGACCGGCACCTGGAGCCCCGCGTAGACGCCCAGCTGCACGACGACGAAGGTCGACAGGACGGCCGCGCCGACGTCGAACCGCTCGACGGCCTGTGGACCCGCGACGCCGAGCGAGGCACGGTGCAGCACCGCCACCGCGTAGGCGACGACGGCCGCACCCCAGACGACCGGACCGCTGGCCAGACGCCCGCTCACCTGCGCCAGGGCCACGGGCCGGCGACCCGGCCCGCGCGCCGGGTCGTCGTCCGGGCTCACGAGCTCACGCTAGTCCCAGGTCGGGGCGAGCCCGACCGTCCGAGCCGACTGCTCGACCCGGCCGGGTCAGTCCTCCGGGTCCGCCTGCTCGGCGAGGAACCTCTCGAACTCGGCGCCGATCTCGTCGGCCGTGGGCAGCGGGGTCGACTCCGCGAGGAGTCCCACCCGGCCGAGCGAGCGCGCGAGCCCGTCGTACTGCTCCTCGAGCGCGTGCACGACGGCGGCGACCTCCGGCGCGTCGGCCATCTGCCGGTCGACCGCCTCGAGCGCCTCGGCGGAGGCGTCGGCAAGCGCGCCGGGGTCGAGCGCGAGGCCCGTGACGTCCTCGACGTGCTCCAGCGCCGTGCGCGCCGCGGGGGGAAACGACGACTGTGCCAGGTAGTGCGGGACGTGCACGCCGACCGCGCCGGCGTCGTGCCCCCAACGGCCGAGCCGGAGCTCGAGCAGCGACGCGGCCGAGCCTGGCACCTGGACCGTGCCGAACCAGCTCGGGCCGGTGAGCTCGCGCCGGGTGGCGTGCCGCGTCGCGCCGAGCGGGCGCGTGTGCGGGACCCCCATCGGGATGCCGTGCATCCCCATGACCAGGCGCACGCCGAACTGCTCGACCACCTGCCGCACGGCGGCCGCGAACCGCTCCCACTGCACATCCGGCTCGAGACCGTGCATGAGGAGGAACGGCCGGCCGACCGCGTCCCGCATCCAGTCGACGACCAGCTGCGGCTCGTCGTACTCGCGCCAGCGCCACACGTCGAAGACCATCGCGGGCCGGCGCGCGCGGTAGTCCACGAGCTGGTCGGTGTCGAACGTGACCAGACGACGGCCGTCGAACCGCTCGAGCAGGTGCTCGGTCGCGAGCTCGCCCGCGTTCCCGGCGTCGATGAAGCCACGTAGGGCGTGCACCAGGACCAGGCCGTCCTGGGGCGCGCTCGCCGCCAGCTCGGCCGCCGTCTCGTCCTCGACCTCGAAGAGGTCTCGCGGGTCGCTCGTCACGGTGTGCTCCTCCACGTCGTCTGCACGGGTGCAACGTCGACGCGGGCTCCCGGAATTCCACGGCGCGCGTCGTGCGCTCCCCTCGGCCGTCGGCCGCGAGGACCGTCAGCGCGAGGGCAGGCGCACCACCTGCACGAAGAAGTCGTCGATCTGCCGCACGACGTCGATGAACCGCTCGAAGTCCACGGGCTTGGTCACGTAGGCGTTCGCGTGCAGCGCGTACGACCGCAGCACGTCCTCCTCCGCCTCCGACGTCGTGAGCACGACCACCGGGATGCTCCGCAGTGCGTCGTCGCCCTTCATCGCGGCGAGCACCTCCCGCCCGTCCATCCGCGGCAGGTTGAGGTCCAGCAGCACCAGGTCCGGCGTCGGCGCGTCGGCGAAGGAGCCCTCCTTGCGCAGGTACGCCATCGCGCTCTCGCCGTCGCTGACGACGGCCAGGCGGTTGGCCACCTTGTTCTCCTCGAACGCCTCGCGCGTCATCAGCACGTCGCCCGGGTCGTCCTCCACCAGCAGGACGTCGATCTCCTTGCGGTCAGCCATGGTCCGGGCCTTCCTGCGCGTGGTCAGCGGCGACGGCGTCGCCCGGCACGACCGGGGTCCCCGCGGCGGCCGCCGCGGGAAGGGTCCAGCGCACGACGGTGCCCTCGGTGACGGTCTGGTCCACCCAGATCTCACCGCCGTGGTACTCGACGATCTTCTTGCACAGCGCGAGCCCGATGCCCGTGCCCTCGTACACCTCCTTGGCGTGCAGCCGCTGGAAGATCACGAAGACGCGCTCGGCGTACTGCGGGTCGATGCCGATCCCGTTGTCCCGGCAGGAGAACTGCCAGACGTCCCCCACGCGTTCCGCCTCGACACGGATCACGGGCGGCACCCCCGCACGGCGGAACTTCAGGCCGTTGCCGACGAGGTTGGTCAGGAGCTGGGCGAGCAGCGGCGCCTCCCCCTGCACGGTCGGCAGCTCACCGGCGCTCACGTCGGCACCGGTCTCCTCGATCACGCCCGCCAGGTCCGCCCGGACCTGCGCCAGCACGTCACCCATGACCACGTCGGTGACCTCGGTGCCGATGCGCCCGACGCGGGAGAAGCCCAGCAGGTCGTTGATGAGCCGCTGCATCCGCTTGGCACCGTCGACGGCGAAGTCGATGTACTGGTCGGCCCGCTCGTCGAGCTGCCCGCGGTAGCGCGAACCGAGCAGCTGGGTGAAGCTCGCCACCTTGCGCAGCGGCTCCTGGAGGTCGTGGGAAGCGACGTAGGCGAACTGCTCGAGGTCCCGGTTGGAGCGGCGCAGCTCCTCGGTCTGGGCCTCGAGCACGGCGTGGGACGCCTCGAGCTCGGCCCGGGCCCGCGCGGACTCGTCGAGGAGCACCACGAGCCGCTCGCGCATGAGCTCGACGTCGCTCGCGAGCGCCCCCACCTCGCCGGGGCCGGACTCGTCCACCCGGTGGTGCACGTCTCCGTCGGCCACCACGCGGGCCTCGGCCGCGAGCGCGGCCAGGGGGTCGGTGACCCAGCGCCGTAGGTGGACCCAGAGCACCACGCCCGCCGCGACGGCGCCCAGGATCAGCAGGCCGAACGCGCCCGTCGAGACGCCCATCCAGCGCCGCAGCTCGGCGTTGGCGCCCTCCCGGGCCACCCGGACCGCGTCGGTGTAGTCGTCGACCATGGCCTCCATCGCGTCGAACGCCTCGTCCTCGGCCCGTAGGGCCGCCGGGTCGGCGGCGTCCGGCCCCCCTGCCTCGACGGCGGCCAGGAGCGGCCCGACGTGGCCGGAGAACCAGGTGTCCAGGGCCTCGCTCGCCCGCGCCCGCAGCACCAGCACCGGGTGGTCCGCGCCGAGCTCGGACGTCAGCGCGGCCCCGACGTCGACCTTCTCCTCGCCGTCCTGGCCGCCGATCCGGTCGAGCACCTCCAGCGCCGCCTCGTCGCCGGTCGCCAGGTAGGAGTCGATCGCCGCCTCCGCGTCGAGCAGCAGGATGTGGCCGGTGTCGGCCTCCGTGACCGCAAGGAAGAACGTGCCGGTGATGGCGTCCTGGCGGTCGCGCATGACGACCAGCGACGTCACCGCGACGCCCGCGAGGATCCCCAGGACGACGCCCCCCGCCACGAGCGCGACGCGCAGGCGGCGCCGCAGCGAGGGCCCGTCGCCTGCGGCGCGCAGGGCCGGGCCCGTCACGCCGGCCCGCCCGCCCAGCCGAGGGCGACGACAGCGGCGTCGTCCACGAGGTGCCCACCGTGGCGGGCGGTGACGGCCTCCAGCACGCGATCCACGACGTCGCCCGACCGTCGCTCGCCCGTCGGCGCGAGCGACTGCGCCACGATCTCGAGCAGCCCCGCCTCCCCCAGCCGTGCCCGGCCGCCGTCGACCGTCGGCTCGACGAGCCCGTCGGTGAACAGGAGGACCGTCCAGTGGTCGCCGAGCTCGATCCGGGCGGGATGCCACCCTCCCGGCAGCGGGATGCCGAGCGCGCGGCCGCGGTGCGTGACCGGGAGCGACATCACGGGCGGGCCGGCCAGGAACGGCGTGGGGTGCCCGCACAGGTAGAGGTCGAGGCTGCGGCGGTCCTTGGCCACCTCCACCATGACGAGCGTGGCGAAGATCTCCGGGCGCTCGCGCTCGGACACGAGCACGCGCTCGACCACGTCGAGCACGGCGGGCGCGCCGAGGCCCGCGAGCACCCCGGTCCGCCAGGCGGTGCGCAGCGTCGCGCCGAGCGCGGCCTCGTCCGGCCCGTGGCCCGCGACGTCGCCGACGACCGCCAGCACTGCGCCGTCGTCGCGTTGCACGACGTCGTAGAAGTCGCCGCCGAGCAGCCCGTCGCGGCCGGCGCGGTAGCCGACGTTCACCGCCAGACCCTCGTCGTCGACCATCGGCCGCGGGAGCAGCGCCCGCTCCAGCCGGCTCGTCTCGTACTGGCGGAGCTCCGCGCGGTAGAGCTCACGCTCGGCGAGGTCGAAGCGGCGCCGCTGGATCGCGTACCGGACGGCCCGGTGCAGCAGCTCGGGGTCGACCTCGCCCTTGACCAGGTAGTCCTGCGCGCCCGCGGCGACCGCCCGCAGCCCCTGGCCCGTGCCGGAGTGTCCGGTGAGCACGATGACGGCGGCCGACCCGGGCCTGCGCAGCAGCCGCTCGAGCGCCTCGAGCCCGGTCATGCCCGGCAGGCCGAGGTCCAGCAGCACGCAGTCCACGTCGAGGCTCGCCGGGACCTCGTCCATCGTCCGGACCCGGCGGAGGTCGACGGCGGCGCCGGAGTCGGCGAAGAGCTCGCCGACGAGGAAGGCATCGCCGTCGTCGTCCTCGACCAGCAGCACCGAGACGGGCCTGGGCCGAACCTCGTGGTAGGGCACTGTCCACCTTTCGCCGATGCGCGGGCCGATCCTAGGGTCGCCCCGACCGGGCCGCGCGTCGAGCGAGCCCCGCTGCGCCGGACGGGTGAGGTGGGCCACACCGGCACCGTACTGCCCGCCTCCGCGCGCCCTCCGGCGACGGACGAAGGCCCGCGGAGGGGCCCGGTAGGCGGATAATGGACGGCCGGTCGCGCGGGGCGGCCGCGGGAGGGAGCGTGGTGCGGGCAGAACAGCTCCGCGAGGAGCAGGCCGCCGTCGACCGCCGGTACGCCCGGCTGGACGAGATGCGGGCGCAGACCGCGGAACGGCTCCGGCGCACGCGCCGGGTCGGACCGAGCGGCTCACCGCAGAACCGGTCCGAGCGCGACGCGTTCGCCACGCTGTACGAGGACCGCCTCGCCCAGCTCGACGCCGTCGAGCAGCGCCTCACCTTCGGCCGCCTGGACGGCGCCGACGGCAGCACGACGTACGTCGGCCGCATCGGTCTGACCGACCCCGATCACACGGTGCTCCTGACCGACTGGCGCGCCCCTGCCGCCCAGCCCTTCTACCGTGCGACCGCCGCGCAGCCCGACGGCGTGGTCCGGCGACGCCACCTCGTCACGCGCGGCCGCGTCGTCACCGGGGTGGAGGACGAGGTCCTCGACCTCGACGCCGTGGCCTCCGGCGGGACGGACGTCACCACTCTCGCCGGCGAGGGCGCCCTCCTGGCAGCCCTCGCGGGAGCCCGCACGGGCCGGATGGGCGACATCGTGGCCACGATCCAGGCCGAGCAGGACACCGTGATCCGATCCGACCTGGCCGGGGCCCTGGTCGTGCAGGGAGGGCCGGGCACGGGCAAGACGGCCGTCGCGCTGCACCGCGCCGCGTACCTGCTCTACGCGCACCGGCGCACGCTCGAGCGGTCCGGCGTGCTGCTCGTCGGCCCGAGCCGCGTGTTCCTGCGCTACATCGACCAGGTGCTCCCCTCGCTCGGCGAGACCGGCGTGGTCACCACGACCGTCGCCGAGCTCTACCCGGGCGTGCGGGCCGACGGCGTCGAGCCCGACGCCGTCGCCGAGATCAAGGGCCGGGCGGTGTGGCGCGAGATCCTCGCGCGGGCCGTCCGTCAGCGGCAGGGCGTCCGGCTGCCCGCGCGCGACGTGTCGCTCGACGGGCACGTCGTGACGATCGACCCCCGCGACGTCGCCGACGCGGCTGCGCGCGCCCGGCGCACCGGCCAGCCGCACAACCTCGCCCGTGCGACGTTCGTGCGGGACATGCTCGGCAGGCTGGCGCAGCAGTACGTCACGCAGCTCGCCTTCCCCGTGCCCCCCGACGAGCGGGGCGAGGTCGTCGAGGACCTGCGCACCACGCGCGAGGTCCGGATCGGCCTGAACCTCGCCTGGATGCCGCTGACCCCGCAGGGGCTCCTCGAGTCCCTGTTCTCCCGGCCGGAGCGGCTCGCGGCCGCGGCCCCGGAGCTGTCGGCCGCCGAGCGCGCGGCTCTCGCGCGGCCTGCCGGGTCGCCCTGGACCCCCGCCGACGTGCCGCTCCTGGACGAGGCGGCCGAGCTGCTCGGCGAGGACGACCAGGCCGCACGCGCCCAGGCCGCCGAGGAGGCGCGCCGCCGCCAGGCCGACCTGGAGTTCGCGCGCGACGTGCTGACGACCTCGGGTGCCGGCGCGATGGTCAGCGCCGAGCTCCTCGTGGACCGGTTCACGCACTCCGGTCCGCTGCTCACCACCGCCGAGCGCGCCGCGGCCGACCGCACGTGGACGTACGGCCACGTCATCGTCGACGAGGCGCAGGAGCTGTCCGCGATGGCGTGGCGGATGCTGGTGCGGCGCGTGCCCACGCGGTCGATGACCATCGCCGGCGACCTCGCCCAGACGTCCACCGCGGCCGGTGCCCGGTCGTGGGACGCGATGCTCTCCCCGGTGCTCGGCCAGTCGTGGCGTCTCGCGGAGCTGACCGTGAACTACCGGACCCCCGCGGAGGTGGCGCGGGCCGCCCAGGACGTCGCCGACGCGGCCGGCCTGCCGACCAGCCCCCTCACGTCCGCACGCCAGGTCCCCGGGTCGCTCGTCGTCGACCGCGTCCCCGACCTGGCCGCGGGCGTCGTCGCGCACGCGGCGCTGGCGCTCGAGGCGCTGGGCCCGGCGGAGGACGGCGCCGGCC
>JAEZZV010000173.1 GCA_023418375.1 Actinomycetes bacterium
CCACGGTCCTGGCCACGCGGCGCCTGGCGCGCAAGCAGATGACCTGGTTCGGGCGCGACCCCCGCGTGCACTGGCTGCCCGCCGACGCCCCCGACCTGGTCGACCGCGCGCTCGCGCTCGTGGCGGCGGCCGACGCCGGACGGCTCGGCGACCCGACGGGCGAGCGCCGTACCCTCGGGGCATGACGCTCCACGTCGGCAAGGGCCACGGCACGCGGAACGACTTCGTGCTGCTGGACGACGCCGCGGGGACGCTCGACCTGACGCCCGCTCTCGTCAGGGCGCTCGCGGACCGGCGTGCCGGGATCGGCGGCGACGGGGTCATCCGGCTGGTCCGCAGCGTGGTCACGCCGGACGCGGCCGCGGCGCTCGCGGAGGACCCGGGCGCGACCTGGTTCATGGACTACCGCAACGCGGACGGCTCGGTCGCCGAGATGTGCGGGAACGGCGTGCGCGTGGTGGCGGCCTTCGCCGAGCGCCTCGGGGCCTGGGACGGGGTCGGTGAGCTCGTCCTCGCCACGCGCGCGGGCGTCCGCCGCGTCCGCCGCCTGGGCATGCCCGAGGTGCCGGACGGCGACCCCGCGCCGTGGTACGAGGTCGACATGGGCGCCTGGTCGCTGCCGGGCGGCGACGCCGCGGTCGACGCGGGTGGCGATGCCGAGGTGGCGGTCGCGGGGCTCGACGTCCCCCGCCCAGCGCTGAGCGTCGACGTCGGCAACCCGCACACCGTCGTCGTGCTGCCGGACCCCGCTGCCCTGGCGGACGCCGACCTGACGCGCGCGCCCCTCGTCGCGCCCGCACCGGCGCACGGCACCAACGTCGAGCTCGTCGTCCCGCTCGGCGAGGACCCCGACGGCGCCGGCCGCCTGCGCATGCGCGTGCACGAGCGCGGGGTGGGCGAGACGGAGTCCTGCGGCACGGGGGCGTGTGCGGCGGCCGTCGCCGTGCGCACGTGGGCCGGTGCGGACGGGCCGGACGTCTGGTGGGTCGAGGTGCCGGGGGGCACGCTCCGGGTGCGCCTCCTCGGTGGCCGTGTGCTGCTGGCCGGGCCCGCCGTGCTCGTGTTCGACGCCGACGCGCCCGGGCTCGGCTAGGCGCCGCGCGCCGGCCGCGTCACCCGCAGGACCCGGAAGCCCTTGGCGCTGCCCATCCGATCGGTCGGCATGCCGAGATCCTCGGCGAGCCAGCGGTGCAGCGAGTCGGCGCCGAGGTTGCGCTGCACGACGAGGTACGCCGCGCCGTCGGGCGCCAGCCGCGGCAGCCAGCGGCCCAGCAGGGCGTGCAGCGCCGGCTTGCCCACGCGGATCGGCGGGTTGGACCAGATCGCCGCGAACGCGACGTCGCCCGGCACCGCGTCCGGCTCCGCCGCCGTCAGCCCGGGCAGCCCGAGATCTGTGGCCGTCCGGGCGACGAGGTCGAGCGAGCGCCGGTTGACGTCCACCGCCCAGACCCGCGCCGCGGGCGAGGCCAGCGCCATCGTGAGGGCGAGGGGACCCCAGCCGCAGCCGAGGTCGAGGAGGTCGCCGGTCGTCGGCGGCGGGGGCACCTGGCGCAGCAGCACCTGGGTGCCGAGGTCGACCCGACCGGGGGAGAAGATCCCGGGCGCCGTCCAGGCGCGGACCGACCGGCCGGCGAGGGTCACCTCGAGCAGACGTCGCTCGTCGGCCGAGGCGGGCTCCTCCGTGAAGTAGTGGTCGCCCCGGGGGGCGCGCGGCGCGCGGGGCGCACCGTTGTCGAGGCTGTCCGGCACGGACGGCACTGTACCGAGCGCGGGGCCGGGGGTCGGGCGTCGGCCACGGGTCGCACCGGCGCCGGCCGTGCCATATGGGTTCGCGCGGCACGGTCGCGCCGTGTCAGGCTGGACGGCAGAAGGAAGGTGCAGATGACCCACCCGAACACCCAGCCGGCGCCCGACGGCGACCCCGCCGCCCTGGCCGACGACGTCGTCGCCCGGGTGCTCGCCCGGGCCGGCCGCACGCTCGACGCGCTGCCCCAGGCGTGGGAGGACGCCGACGGTGACCAGCTCGACCGCGCCGACCGCGCGGCGCTGCGGCGCGTCGCCGGCCTGTCGACCGAGCTCGCCGACGTCACCGAGGTCGAGTACCGGCAGCTGCGGCTCGAGCGTGTCGTGCTCGCCGGGCTGTACTCCCGCAGCGCCGAGGAGGCCGAGGTCTCGCTGCGCGAGCTCGCCGCGCTCGCCGAGACGGCGGGCTCGCAGGTGCTCGACGGCGTCCTGCAGCGCCGGCCGCACCCGGACCCCGGCACCTTCCTCGGCTCCGGCAAGGCAGGTGAGCTCGCCGACCTCGTGCGGGACACCGGCGCCGACACGGTGATCGTCGACGGCGACCTCTCGCCCTCCCAGCGGCGTGCGCTCGAGGACATCGTCAAGGTCAAGGTCATCGACCGGACCGCGCTGATCCTCGACATCTTCGCGCAGCACGCGCGGTCGAAGGAGGGCAAGGCGCAGGTCGAGCTGGCCCAGCTGGAGTACCTGCTGCCGCGCCTGCGCGGCTGGGGCGAGTCCATGTCCCGGCAGGCCGGTGGCCGCGTCGCGGGCGGCGAGGGCATCGGCTCGCGCGGACCCGGTGAGACGAAGATCGAGCTGGACCGCCGGCGCATCCGGACGCGGATGGCCAAGCTCCGCCGGGAGATCGCCGAGATGCGGCCCGCGCGGGCCACGCGGCGGGCCTCGCGGCGGCGCCACGGCGTGCCGGCGGTCGCCGTCGTCGGCTACACCAACGCGGGCAAGTCCAGCCTGCTCAACCGGCTCACCGGGGCGGGCGTGCTCGTGGAGAACGCCCTCTTCGCCACGCTGGACCCGACGGTGCGCCGCACCCAGACACCCGACGGGCGCACCTACACGCTCACCGACACCGTCGGCTTCGTCCGCGCGCTGCCGACGCAGCTCGTCGAGGCGTTCCGGTCGACGCTCGAGGAGGTCGCCGAGTCGGACCTGCTGCTGCACGTCGTGGACGTCTCGCACGCCGACCCCGAGGGGCAGATCGCGACCGTCCGCGGCGTCGTGCGCGAGATCGACGGCACCGAGCACATCCCCGAGCTGCTGGTGCTCAACAAGGCCGACGTCGCCGACCCCGACGTCGTCGACCGGGTGCTGCGCCGGGAGCCGGGGTCGGTGGTGATCTCCGCGCGCACCGGCGCGGGGCTGGACGAGCTGGCCGACCGGATCGCGGTGGCGTTGCCCCGACCGCGCGAGCTGGTCGAGGTCGTCGTCCCGTACGCACGAGGCGACCTCGTCAGCAGGGTGCACGACGAGGGCGAGATCGAGCGCGAGGTGCACACGGCCGACGGCACCGCCCTGGTTGTCCGCGTGGACGCGGGCCTGGCCGCCGAGCTCCGCGCGGCCGCGCTCCGTTGACGTCCCCCGCCGGCACCTGGCGCCCGCGGGTGTCCGGGCCGTCCGAGGCTGTCCGCGGCACCGCCTAGGCTTCCGGGCGTGGACGCGCCCGAGGTCGACGAGCTGCTCGACCTCGCGGTCACCGCGCTCGGTGGCCGCCGCCGTGACGGGCAGCACGCGATGGCGGTCGCGGTCGGGCGGGCGATCGACCGCGGCGAGCACCTGCTCGTGCAGGCGGGCACCGGTACCGGCAAGTCGCTCGCGTACCTCGTCCCCGCCGTCAGGCACGCCGTCCTCGCCGACGAGCGCGTCGTCGTGTCCACCGCGACCCTCGCGCTCCAGCGTCAGGTGATGACGCGCGACCTGCCGCTGGTGGCCGCCGCCGTCGCGCCGCGACTGCCGCGCGCCCCCCAGGTCGCGCTGCTCAAGGGCTGGCACAACTACCTGTGCCGCAACCGGGTGGCGGGCGGCTACCCGGAGGAGGAGCCTGCCGGCCTGTTCGACGCCGCGGAGGGCCGCGGGGCTGCCGAGCACCCGCGCGCGGCGGACCCGCTCGGGCGTCAGGTCGTGCGTCTGCGCGAGTGGGCCGAGGAGACCGCGACCGGCGACCGGGACGACCTCGTGCCGGGTGTCTCCGACCGGGCCTGGCGCCAGGTCTCCGTGACAGCTCTGGACTGCCTCGGCAAGGACTGCCCCTTCGCGGACGAGTGCTTCCCCGACCAGGCGCGCGAGCGGGCGCGCGAGGCGGACGTGATCGTGACCAACCACGCGATGCTCGGGATCGCCGCGAGCGGCTCCCCAGGCGTGCTCCCCGAGCACGACGTCCTGGTGGTCGACGAGGCGCACGAGCTGGCCGAGCGGGTCACCGC
>JAEZZV010000181.1 GCA_023418375.1 Actinomycetes bacterium
GGCCGGCCTGCTGCTTCTCGATCTCGGCGGCGCGCATCTGGTCGAACTCGGAGCGCAGCACCCGCAGACCGTCGCGCGGCGCTCCGTCCATGATGACGTTCCCGTGCTCGAGCACGACGGCGCGGTCGCAGATCTCCGCGACCTGGTCCAGGCCGTGCGTGACCAGCACGATGGTGCGGCCCTCGTGCTGGAACGTCTTGATGCGGTCCATGCACTTGCGCTGGAACGGCTCGTCGCCGACCGCGAGCACCTCGTCGACCAGCAGCACGTCGGGGTCGACGTGCACGGCGACGGCGAACGCCAGCCGCACGTACATGCCCGAGGAGTAGAACTTCACCTGGGTGTCGATGAACGGCTCGATGCCGGAGAAGTCGACGATCGCGTCGAAGTACCGCTCGGTCTCCTGGGTGCTGAGCCCGAGGATCGAGGCGTTGAGGAAGACGTTCTCGCGGCCCGTCAGGTCGGGGTGGAACCCGGCGCCGAGCTCGAGCAGCGCGGCCATCCGCCCGCGGGTCCGCACGGTGCCGCTGGTGGGCTGCAGGATGCCGCCGATGACCTTGAGCAACGTGCTCTTGCCGGAGCCGTTCGGACCGATGAGCCCGACGGAGGTGCCCGACTCGATCTGGAGGTCGACGTCCCGCAGGGCCCAGAAGTCCTCCTTGTGGAGGTTCGAGCGGCCGAAGTTGACGATCCGCTCCTTGAGCGACTTCTCCTTGCGGATGACGAACCGCTTGGAGACGTCGCGGACCTCGATGACGGTGGGGGCGCTCATCACAGCTCCTGCGCGAAGTTGCCCTGCAGCCGGGCGAACACACGCTGCCCGACCAGGGTGAGGACGGCGCCGACGGCGAGCCAGATCCAGAGCCGCAGCTCGAGGTTGTCCGGCCACGGCTGAGGCGTCAGGAGCGTGACCTGCTCCGGCGTCGCGTTCGCCGGGATGGGTCCGCCGTCGGCAGCGACCCAGAACACCTTCTGGAACCCCATGATCGCGATCGTCATCGGGTTGGCCAGGTACAGCTGCTTGAGGAGCTCGCTGTCGACCTGCTTGTTCACCATCGACCACGCGTAGGCGATGGGTGACGCCCAGAAGAAGATCATCATGCCGATCTCGACCAGGTAGGTGATGTCGCGCAGGTAGACGTTGATCGCGGACAGCAGCAGCGACCAGCCCAGCGCGGTCAGGACGATCACCGCGAGCGACAGCGGGAGATAGCCCCAGCGCGTCCCCGTCGGTATGTCTCCGAGCGCGACGGTCGCCGAGAACAGGATGACCAGCTGGATCGCGAAGTTGAACAGCGAGGAGCCCAGCGCCGCGAGCGGGAAGATCTCGCGGGGGAGGTACACCTTCTTGATGAGGCCGGAGTTGCCCACGATCGACGACGTCCCGGTCGTGACCGCCTCGGAGAACAGCCCCCACGCGGTCAGGCCGGTGTAGATGAAGATCGCGAAGTCGGGGATCGCCCGCGACGCGCCCAGGAACTTGCCCAGCGCGACGTAGTAGATCAGCAGCATCGCGAGCGGCCGCATCAGGCTCCACACGAAGCCGAGAGCGCTGTCCTTGTACCGGGCCTTGAGCTCGCGGCGGATCAGCATGTCGAGCAGCTCGCGGTGCCGCCAGATGTCGGCGACCTGGCCGAGCAGCCCACGGGCGAACCCGGGCTTCGGACCGGTCGTGCGCAGCGGCTCGAGCTCGAGGCGCGCGGCCCTGGTCTCACTGGTGGTGGTCATGCGATCCAAGCTCCCGGGGATGACGGCCGACCGCTGGATCGGCCCGGACAGACTACTCGTGCGAGGTGGGTGCCCCCGTCGGCTCCGGCGAGGGCGTGCCGTGGAGGACGCGCCAGACCTGCTCGGCATAGTCGTCCCACGTGGTCTCGGGTGCCGTGGCCGCCTCGGCGACCAGGCGCGAGTGCAGTGCGTCGTCGGTGAGCAGCCGCTCCAGACCGTTCGCGACCGCGTGGTCGTCGCGGGGGTCGACGAGCAGCACGCCACCGTGCGCCGCGATCTCCCGCATGCTGCCGAAGTCCGACGCCAGGGCGGGTGTCCCGGCCGACACGGACTCGGCGACCGGCAGGCCGAAACCCTCGTTCAGGGACGGGAAGACCGAGCAGTGCGCCACCCGGTAGGCCGCCCACAGCAGCCGGTCGTCGAGCCGGCTCACGGACTCCACGGGCCGGCCCGCTCCCTGCAGCTCGCCGAGCCGCCGGTGGAAGGCCTCCCCGTTCCAGGAGTTGCCACCGACGAAGGTCAGGCTGAACCGGTGCCCGCGGCGCCACAGGAGCTCGGCGGCGTGCAGCACCGCGAGGTGGTTCTTGCGGGGCTCGTGGCTCCCGACGCAGAGCACGAGCGGGTACCCGCCGACGGTGAACCGCTCCCGCGCCTCGGCCAGGTCGGCCTCGGAGGGGTGCGGCGCGTGCGCCGGGAGCTGCACGGCCTCGATCCGGGGGCCGGTCAGGCCCGCTCCGCCGAGCATGCGCCGCCAGCCCTCGTACTCCGTGGCGGCGGCCTGCGAGATCGGCGCGACCACGTCGAACTCGGCGACGGCGGCCAGGTTCAGCGCGAACACCGCGGCGAAGCCCTCGGCCGAGGTCTCCGCCGAGGTCACCGGCACGAGGTCGAAGCCGATCACGCCGCAGCGCGTCGGGGAGTGCGCCGCGAGCCCGTGCAACGCCGCGCACCGGCGCGGCTGGATCGCGAGCTCGGGAAGCAGGAACGCGCCGCCCCACGGGACGACCACGGTGACCGGGGAGCGGGTCCCCGCGTCCGTGGCCGGTGTCACGTGCGGAGCCCGCGCGCCGTCCAGGGCGGCGTCCCGCTCGGCGTCGGTCAGCACGCGCAGCGCGTCGAGCTCGGCCGTCCACGCGACCGCGGTGACGTCGTGCCGGTCGCGCCAGGCCCGACCGGTCTGCCGGGCGACCCGCTGGATCCCGGTGCCGAGCGGGAAGAGCACCAGATCGCCCATGTCGACCAGCGTGCGGTCGCGCAGGACCTCGACCTCGCGCGCCGCGGACGCGTCCGTGGTCGCGGCGCGTGCCGCGTCGAGCAGGGCCCGCGGGCCGTGGGTGCGCGCGGCGCGCCGGGCCGCCACCACCTCCCCGGGCTCAGGCAGTCGCGCAGAGAGAACGGCCAGCGTCAGCCACACCCGGTCGTCGGGTGCGTCGGCGAGCAGCGCGAGGAGCCGGTCCTCGGTGCCCGTCACGGCACCGGCGGCGGTCCCGGCGTCCTCCTGCAGCACCCGCAGCAACGTGCCGACC
>JAEZZV010000198.1 GCA_023418375.1 Actinomycetes bacterium
CGCTCGTGCTGCGGCACAACGCCGACGGCGCGCTCGCCGGCACGCTCGCCGAGCCGCTCGACGTCGGCTACCTGCGCGGGCTCTCGGCCGACGCGGTGCCGGACGCCGCCGACCTGCCCGAGCCCCTGCGCTCGTGCGTCCTGGCGGGCCGCCAGGTGCCGGGCGCGGTGGACCTCGCGGGTTGGAACCTGGCTCGGTCGCGGGCCGCCGACGCCCTCGCCGCCCTCGACCCCGTGCCGGACGCGTGCGAGGACCTGTGAGGACGAGCGCGGCGCCGAGCGCCGGGAATCGCCCGCGGCATCCCGTGGGAGCGTCGCCACGACGGCCTAGGCTTGCGGGCGGACCGGAAGGAGTCCCATGGCCCGGGTGACCTTGCAGACCATCGCCGAGCGCGTCGGTGTGAGCCGGATGACCGTCTCCAACGCGTTCAGCCGGCCCGACCAGCTGTCCGCGTCCTTGCGCGAGACCATCCTCGCGACGGCTGCCGAGATGGGCTACGTAGGCCCGGACCCGGCCGCCCGCGCACTCGCCAAGGGCACCACGGGCGCCGTCGGGATCCTCCTGACCGACTCGATGGGCACCGCCTTCCGTGACGACATTGCGACGACGTTCTTCGGCGCGGTGGCCGAGGAGCTCGCACCGACCGGCCTGGCCGTGACCCTGCTGCCGCTGTACGGCTCGGCCGACGCGATCCCAGCCCGCGACGTGCCGATCGACGGCGCCCTGGTGTACGCGTGCCCGGACGGCGCGCCGGCGCTCGACTGGCTGGTGCGACGCCGGCTCCCGCTCGTGTTCGTCGACCGCGAGCCCACGCCCGGGGCCGCGAGCGTGACGCTCGACGAGCGCAGCGGCGGCAGGCAGGGCGCGGAGCACCTCGTCGCCCTGGGGCACCGGCACGTGGGCCTCCTGACCCTGTCCTTCGACGGGCCGCACGGGATCGTGCCCGACGTCGTCACCGCGGGCGGGGACTTCGTCTCCCGCGAGCGCGTGGCCGCCTGGACGCAGACGCTCGCCGCCGCGGGGGTCCGCGTCACGGCCGTCCAGGTTCGCGAGAACACCGACCGGGAGGGGTACGACGGCGGGCGGCTGCTCCTCGACACCGACGACCGCCCCACCGGCGTGCTCTGCTTCTCCGACACCCTCGCGTGGGGCGCCGTCCGCGCCGCGCAGGACCTGGACCTGCGCGTCCCCCAGGACGTGTCGGTCATCGGCTTCGACGACGCGCAGATCGCCCGCCGGGCGCGCCCGGCCCTGACCACCGTCCGGCAGGACGTCGTAGCGAAGGGCCGCGCGGCGGCCGCGCAGCTCACCGCTGCGATCGCCCAGCACCGGGAGCGGTCGCGCGACGGTGCCCACGAGCCGGTGCGCGTCGTCCTGCCGACCGAGCTCGTGGTGCGGCACAGCACGGGGCCCGCGCCGTCCTGACGGCCGCGGGGTGCCGTCCCGTCCTCCCGAGACGGCCTACGGCAGGCGCGCGGCGAGCGTCGCCACGCCCGGTCCGGCGAGCTCCGGGAGCGCCACGCGGCGGCCGGAGAGCGTGAGGACGAGCGCGTCGGCCGTCCCGGCGACCTCGGGCCCGTCGCCGTGCGCCCAGTCCAGGTCCGTGGCGACGAGGCGCAGCCCGAGGGTCCGCGCCGGGTCGCCGATCACCCGGTCGGCGACCACGGTGTCGAGCACCGCGCGCAGCAACCCGGCGTCGCACGGCGCGGGCAGGCCGAGCGGCCGCCGGATGTCCTGCGTGTGGATGTACAGGTCGGCGAGCAGGTGCTCCGGGCGGCGCGTCGGCGGCAGCCAGCGCCGGTCGACGGCGTGCCGGAAGGCCGTCAGGAGCGCCGGGACCGGCGCCTCCGCGCGGCGGACCGCGTCGTCGTGCACGTAGCGGGCGACGTCGAAGCGGGCCCGGACCAGGCCGGGGAGCGCGAGCAGGTTCAGGCGCGGCGGGAGCAGGACGTGCGCGGCGACGTCCCGCACGCGCCAGCCGGGGCAGAGGGAGGGGGCGTCCCAGAGCTCGTCGGGCAGGCCGACGAACAGGTCGACCAGGCCGGTCCGTAGGGCGGTGACGTCCACCCACGTGTCCTCGAGGGCGCTGCGCACGAGCAGCACGCTAGCGGCGCGACGGCGGGCCGCGGTGGGCCCTCGGGGCCCACGTCGACCGGTCGCGGTCGCGGTCCCGGCTCGGCTGCACCCGCTTGGGTTCGCCCGGCATCTTCGGGTACTCGGGCGGGTAGGGCAGGTCGGCGGCGCCGTGCTCGCGCTCGTCGCGGTCGGCGAGCTCGAGCAGCGGCTCGATGGAGTACCGGGGTGACGCACCCGCCACCAGCGGCGCGAACAGGTCGCCGACGGCCGCGAACCGCTCCGGCACCGTGGTGACGGTGAAGTCGTCGGGGTGGACGTCCGCGAGCTCGTCCCAGCGCAGGGGCGTGGACACGGTGGCCCGCTTGTTCGGCCGGATCGAGTACGCCGACGCGATGGTCCGGTCGCGGGCCATCTGGTTGTAGTCGACGAAGATCTTCCGCCCCCGCTCCTCCTTCCACCACTTGATGGTCACCTGCTCGGGCAGGCGCCGCTCCAGCTCGCGGCCCAGCGCGATCGTCGCCCGGCGGGCCTGGGTGAAGGTCCACCGCGGCTCGATGGGCACGAAGATGTGCACGCCTCGGCCGCCCGACGTCTTCGGGAAGCCCTGCAGGCCCAGCTCCTCGAGGATCTCCCGCACGTGCGGGGCGACGCGGGCGGCATCGGCGAAGTCCGTGCCCGGCTGGGGGTCGAGGTCGATCCGGAGCTGGTCGGGGGAGTCGACGTCGTCCCTGCTCACCGGCCACGGGTGGAAGGTGATGGTCCCCATGTTCGCGGCCCAGGCGACGACGGCGAGCTCGGTCGGCGCCACCTCGTCGGCGGTCCGCCCGCTGGGGAACGCGATGGTCGACGTCTCGACGTAGTCCGGCGCGCCCTGCGGGACGCGCTTCTGGTAGAACGCGTCGCCCCGGTTGTCCGCGCGCGTCGCCATGACGGCGCCCTCGAAGACGCCCTTCGGCCAGCGCTCGAGCGTGGTGGGCCGGTGCAGCAGCGCCCCGAGGATGCCGTCGCCCACGGCGAGGAAGTACCGCACGACGTCGAGCTTCGTGATGCCGCGCTCGGGGAAGACGACGCGGTCGGGGCTGGTGACGCGCACGGTGCGCCCCGCGACCTCGAGCTCCTCGGCGGGTGTCTTGCCGGCGGCGGCTGCCATGACGTCACCGTAGACGCGACTTGTGACGGCGTCGACCGTTTCTTGGTCGCCCGACGGCGACCGGCCGGTCAGCGGGTGGACCTCAACCCGCGAGGAGGCCGCGCCGGTGCGCGACGGCCACGGCCTCCGCGCGCCCGGTCACGCCGAGCTTGGCCAGCAGGTTCGACACGTGCACGCTCACCGTCTTGCCGCTGATGAACAGACGCTCGCCGATCTGCCGGTTCGTCAGGCCCTGCGCGACCAGCTCCAGGACCTCCGCCTCGCGCTCGGTGAGCAGCTCGCCCCGGTGTGGCGCGGAGGCCTCCAGACGGCCCCGCCGCGCCAGGGCGGTCGCGGCCTCGAGCAGCGGGCGGGCGCCCATGGCCGTCGCCTCGGCCACGGCGAGGTCGAGCTCGGCGCGCGCGGCGTCGCGGTCGCCGTCGGCCAGGAGCGCC
>JAEZZV010000288.1 GCA_023418375.1 Actinomycetes bacterium
GGCCACGGCCCCGGCGGCCGGTGCCAGAGGCCGGCCCGCCGGAGCGCGGTGCCGAGCTGGACCACCGATCAGGCCACGCGGTCGATCACCAGCGGCCGCTCCGGAGCGCGCGAGCCCTCCGGGGCGATGGTGACGGCGCCCTCGAGCGCCTCGCGGGCGCGCTCGAACCGCTCCGGCGTGTCCGTGAACAGCGTCATGACCGGCTCGCCCGCGCGGACGACGGCGCCCGGCTTGGCGTGCAGCTCGATGCCTGCGCCGAACTGCACCGCGTCCTCCTTGCGCGCGCGCCCCGCGCCCAGGCGCCAGGCCGCGACGCCGACACCGAGCGCGTCGAGACCGACGAGCACGCCGTCCGCGGGCGCGAGCACCTGCTCGGACTCGCGGGCCATGGGCAGCGTCGCGTCCGGGTCGCCGCCCTGCGCCGCGATCATCCGCCGCCACGCGTCCATCGCGCGCCCGTCGGCCAGGGCGTCCGCCGGGTCGACGTCGTCACGGCCCGCGGCCGCGAGCATCTCCCGCGCGAGCGCGAGGGTGAGCTCCACGACGTCGGCCGGGCCGCCGCCGGCGAGCACCTCCACCGACTCGCGGACCTCGAGGGCGTTGCCCACGGTCAGCCCGAGCGGCGTGGACATGTCCGTGAGCAGGGCAACCGTGCGGACGCCCGCGTCGGTGCCGAGGTCGACCATGGTGCGCGCCAGCTCGCGGGCCTGCTCCGCGTCCTTCATGAAGGCACCGCTGCCGACCTTGACGTCCAGCACGAGCGAGCCGGTGCCCTCGGCGATCTTCTTGCTCATGATCGAGCTGGCGATGAGCGGGATCGCCTCGACCGTCCCGGTGACGTCCCGCAGCGCGTAGAGCTTCCGGTCGGCCGGCGCCAGGCCCGAGCCCGCCGCGCAGATGACCGCGCCGACGTCCTCGAGCTGGGCCATCATCTCCGCGTTCGACAGCGCGGCCCGCCACCCGGCGATGGACTCGAGCTTGTCGAGCGTCCCGCCCGTGTGGCCGAGGCCCCGCCCCGACAGCTGCGGCACCGCGACACCGCACGCCGCGACCAGCGGGGCGAGGGGCAGCGTGATCTTGTCGCCCACGCCACCCGTGGAGTGCTTGTCCGCCGTCGGGCGCGAGAGCGAGGAGAAGTCCAGGCGCTCGCCCGAGGCGATCATCGCGGCCGTCCAGCGCGCGATCTCCTCGCGCACCATGCCGTTGAGCAGGATGGCCATGGCCAGGGCCGACATCTGCTCGTCGGCGACCACCCCGCGCGTGTACGCGTCGATCACCCAGTCGATCTGCTCGGGCGACAGGCGGCCGCCGTCCCGCTTGGTACGGATGACGTCGACGGCGTCGAACCGCTCGCTCATGCGCGCTCCTCCAGGTCGGCGGGTCCGAAGGCGTCCGGGAGGACCTCCCGCATGCTCCGGATGCCGCTCACGGTCTCCAGCAGCAGGTCGGGCCCGCCGTGCTCGTACAGGAGCTGGCGGCACCGCCCGCAGGGCATCAGGACGTTCCCGTGCCTGTCGACGCAGCTGAACGCCACCAGGCGCCCCCCGCCCGACGCCGCGAGCGCACTCACCAGGCCGCACTCCGCGCAGAGGGTCACGCCGTACGACGCGTTCTCCACGTTGCAGCCGACGACCACCCGGCCGTCGTCCACGAGCGCCGCCGCCCCCACCGGGAAGTGCGAGTACGGCACGTACGCGTGCGTCATGACCTCCCGCGCGGCGGACCGCAACGACTCCCAGTCCACCTCGGGCACGTCCACTCCTTCGTCCACGGGCGCGGTCGGGACCTCGCCCTGCGTCACTCCTTCACGTAGGGCTCGCCGTCGGCGGCCGGCGCGCGGGACTTGCCCACGAGACCGGCGACCGCGAACAGCGTCACCACGTACGGGAGCATGAGCATGAACTGGCTCGGCACAGGCGCCCCGACGATGCTCAGCATGTCCTCGAGGTTCGACGCGAAGCCGAACAGCAGGGCGGCGAGCGCGGCGCGGACCGGGTCCCACTTGCCGAAGATCACCGCGGCCAGGGCGATGAAGCCCGCACCCGCCGTCATCTCCTTGCCGAACGAGGAGACCGACACCACCGTGTAGAACGCGCCGCCCAGGCCGACCACGCCACCGGCGATGACGACAGCGCGGTACCGCGTGCGCTCGACCTTGATGCCGACGGTGTCCGCGGCCTTGGGGTGCTCGCCGACGGACCGCAGGCGAAGGCCCCACCGGGTGCGGTACAGGGCGAACCACACGACGGGCACGGCGATGTAGGCCAGGTACACGAGCACCGACTGCCGGAACAGCGCCGGGCCGAGGATCGGGATCTCCGACAGGCCGGGGATCGCGATCGGCGTGAACCGCTCGGTGTCGTTGAGCCGCTCCCCGTTCGGGACGAGCACCTCGGAGTAGAAGAAGCTCGTCAGGCCGACGACCAGCACGTTGAGGACGACACCGACGATGACCTGGTCGACCTTGTAGGTGATGGTGAACAGGCCCAGGACCAGCGCGACGGCGATACCCGCGACGACCGCGGCCACCAGCCCCGCGACGGGGCTGTCGGTGAGCGAGCCGGTGATCGCGGCGGCGAAGGCCCCGAGCAGCAGCTGGGCCTCGATCGCGATGTTGACCACGCCCGCGCGCTCGCCGATGACGCCGCCGAGGGCGCCGAACAGGATCGGCACCGACAGCAGCACCGCGCCGCCGACGAGGCGGACCACGGGGAAGTCCTGCGCGCTGCCGGCCCCCGCCCAGGACAGGAAGGCGAACAGCAGGACGACGCCGAAGACCAACGACAGCCAGGCGGGGACCTTGCGCTGCGCCCGGACGATCAGCCAGGCGCCCACCGTCGCGACGGCCGCGACGGCCAGGCCGGTCCAGGCCACGGCCATGCCGGGCACGGCCATGTCCGGCAGGCGGAGGGCATCGCCCTCGGCGCCGAGCCGGTACTTCACGTCGCCCTCCCGCGGCTGGAGCAGCAGCAGGAGCGCCATCAGCGCGGTCACGACCGTGAAGGCGATCGGACCCTTCTTGCTGACGACGACGACGTGGCGGAGCGCGCCCGAGACGGACTCGGACGACGGGGTCACGACGGCGGCACTCATGCCGTCACCGCCTTCCGGTCAGCGCGGGCTCGGGACGGCTTGCCGCCCTTGCGTCCGCGGCGGTCGGGCTGGGGCAGGCGGAACACCGCGCGCACGAGCGGCGGAGCCGCGATGAACAGCACGATGAGCGACTGGACCACGAGCACGATCTCGATCGGCACGTTCTCCGACGCCTGCATGACCGACCCACCGGCCTTGAACGCCCCGAACAGGATCGCGGCGAAGAGCACGCCGATCGGGTTCGACCGGCCCAGCAGCGCCACGGTGATCGCGTCGAAGCCGATGCCCGCGTCGATGTCGGAGCTGAAGCCCGTCGTCACGGTGCCGAGCACCTGCGTGGTGCCCGCCAGGCCGACCAGGCCGCCGGCGACGAGCATCACCGACACGGTGGTGCGCCGGACGTCGATGCCGGCGACGCGCGCCGCGGCCGGGTTCTCGCCGACCGCGCGGTACGCGAAGCCGAGCCGCGACCGGTTGAGCAGCCACCACACGAAGGCCACCGCGACCAGCGCGAAGATCAGGCCCCAGTGGGTGTTGTACCCGCTGCCGAAGAGATCGGGCATGATCGCGCCCTCCTTCATGGCGGGCGTCTTCGGGTTCGCCGAGCCGGGCGCCTGCAGCAGACCCGGCGTCGCGAGCATGTAGCTGAGCAGGTAGAAGGCGATCCAGTTGAGCATGATCGTCGTGATGACCTCGTGCGCGCCGGTCACCGCCTTGAGCAGACCCGCGATACCCGCCCAGAGCGCGCCCGCCGCGACGCCCGCCGCCATCGCGACGAGCAGGTGGATCGGGAACGGCAGGTCGATGCCGAAGCCGACCCAGCCGGCCGCGGAGGCCGCGACGAGCATCTGGCCCTGGCCACCGATGTTGAACAGGCCCGCGCGGAACGCGAGCGCCACGCCCAGGCCCGCGCCGATGAGCGGCGTGGCCAGGTTCAGCGAGTTCGTCAGGGGTCGGATCGCCTGCGAGAAGCTGTCGGCCTCGAAGTTCCAGACGGCGCCGCGGAACAGCGCGGCGTAGGCGTTGCCGACGGCCGTGCCGATCGCGCCGAACGTGTCGCCCGGCCGGGAGAAGAAGTACCCGGAGGCCTCCTGCACGCCCTCGTCGGTGAACGCGATCATGATCGAGCCGGCGAGGATCGCGAGGATCACCGCGCCGAACGACACCGCCCAGCCCCCGGACACCACGCGCGCGAACGCCTCACGCCACCGCGCGTCGTCGCCGCCGTCGGCAGGGGCCGTCATCGCGACGTCGGAGGCGGGGTCGGACTGGGCGACGGCCTGTCGCGCTCCGGCGTCCTCCTCGCCCACGTGCTGCGGGCGCGCGACCTCGTCGCCGCCGAGCTGCCGGTCGTCGCTCATGCCGCACTCCCCTCGGCCGGGATGCCGGCCATCATCAGGCCGAGCACGTCGCGTGGGGTGTCGGCGGGCACGATGCCGACCACCCGCCCGCGGTACATGACGAGGATCCGGTCGCCCAGGGCGACGGCCTCGTCGAGCTCGGTGGACACCACGACGACCGGGATCCCCGCGTCGCGCGTGGCGATGATCCGCTTGTGGATGAACTCGATCGACCCGACGTCGACGCCACGCGTCGGCTGGGCGGCCACGAGGAGGCGCAGGTCGCGCGAGAGCTCGCGCGCCACCACGACCTTCTGCTGGTTGCCTCCGGAGAGCCGGCCGACCGGCTCGTCGATCCCCTGGGTGCGGATGTCGAACTCGTCGACGGACTTCGTCGCGAACTCGTCCCGCAGCCCCAGCTGGAGCACCCCGCGCCGCACGAAGGGCGGCTCGTTCGTCCGGTTCAGGATGAGGTTCTCCGCGACCGTGAAGGCGCCGACCAGACCGTCGGTGCTGCGGTCCTCGGGGACGAAGCCGACGCCCTCGTCGAGGATGCCGCGCACGGACCTGCCGACGAGCTCGGTGCCGTTGAGCGTGATGCTGCCCGTGACCGTGCCGCTGGCGAGCCCGACGAGCGCCTCGGTCAGCTCAGTCTGCCCGTTGCCCTGGACGCCCGCGACGACGAGGACCTCGCCCCCGCGCACGGTGAAGCTGACGTCGTCCACCAGGACGGCGCCGCGCGGGTCGGTGACCTCGAGGTTGGTGACCTCCAGGACGGACTCCGCGTAGGCGGGCTCGCCCTTGCGGACCGTCAGCTCGACCGCGCGGCCGACCATCATGGCCGCGAGCTCGGCGTCGGTCGACGTGGGGCTCGCCTCGCCGACGACCTTGCCGCGGCGGATGACGGTGATCCGGTCCGCGACCTCGCGGACCTCACGCAGCTTGTGCGTGATGAAGACGATGGCGGCGCCCGACTCCTTGAGCTGGCGCATGATTCCCATCAGCTCGTCGGTCTCCTGCGGCGTCAGGACGGCGGTGGGCTCGTCGAAGATGAGCACCTTCGCGTCGCGCGACAGGGCCTTGATGATCTCGATCCGCTGCTGGACGCCGACGGGCAGGTCCTCGACGACGGCGTCGGGGTCGACGTGGAAGCCGAACCGCGAGGCGATCTCGTTGACCTTCGTGCGCGCGGCGTCGATGTCGAGGCGCCCGCCGGAGCGTGTCTGCTCGTGGCCGAGCATGACGTTCTCGGCGACGGTGAAGACGGGGACGAGCATGAAGTGCTGGTGCACCATGCCGATGCCGGCCGCCATGGCGTCGCCGGGCCCACGGAAGCGCTGCACGACGTCGTCGAGGAGCACCTCGCCCTCGTCGGCCGTGTACAGGCCGTAGAGGACGTTCATCAGGGTCGACTTGCCGGCGCCGTTCTCCCCGAGGAGGCAGTGGATCTCACCCGGCTCCACGGTGATGGAGATGTGGTCGTTGGCGACCAGGGACCCGAAGCGCTTGGTGATGTCTCGGAGCTCGAGCTTCATCGCACGATCATCCTTGGGCAGGAGGGACGGGGGAAGGGCCAGGGATCGGCGGCGCGCCAGGGCGCGCGCGCTCCCGGGGAGGCCGTGGGCCTCCCCGGGAGCGGATGTCACCGCGCCAGGATCACTGGTTGAGGTACGAGGTGACCTCGACCTCACCGGAGATGATCTGCTCCTGGAGCGCCTCGACCTCGGCCCACAGCTCGGGGGCGACCTTGCCCTCGAAGTTGTGCAGCGGGGCGATGCCGACGCCGCCGTTCTCGAGCGTGCCGACGTACGCCTCGTAGTCCACGGTCCCGCCACCGGCGGCCATGATCGTGTCGTACACCGAGACGTCCATCTTCTTCAGGATGGAGGTCAGGACGATGTCCTGGGTGCTGGGGTCGGTCTCGTAGAAGTCGGCGTCCACACCGATCAGCGCGATCTCACGACCGGAGTCGGCGATGGCGTCCATCGCGGACTGGTAGATCGGGCCACCCACCGGGAGCAGGACGTCGACGCCCTGGTCGATGATGCCGGCCGCGACGCCCTTGGCGGTGTCGTTGGCCGCGAAGCCACCGGTGAAGGAGCCCTGGTCGCCGCCCTGGTAGCCGATGACCTGGACCGACGTGCCCTTGACCTCGTTGTAGTACTCGACGCCCTGCTTGAAGCCGTCCATGAAGATCGTGACGGTCGGGTAGGGCTGGCCGCCGAAGGTACCGACCTTGCCGGCCTCGGAGTAGCCCGCGGCAAGGTAGCCGGCGAGGAACGCGGCCTGCGCCGTGTCGTAGAGGAGCGGCTTGACGTTCTCCGCGTCCTTGGTGCCGTCGAAGTCGTTGTCAGCGGCGTCGTCGACGAGGACGTACTGGATATCCGCGTTGGCGGTGGCCGACTCGACGGTCGCCGCCGACAGCGCGAAGCCGACGGAGACGATCGTGTTGCAGCCCTCGGACACGAGCGACTCGAGGTTGCCCTGGAAGTCGGTCTCGGAGTCGGACTGGACCTCGGCGAACTCGGCGCCGAGCTCCTCAGCGGCCTGCTTGGCGCCCTCGTAGCTCAGCTGGTTGAAGCTCTTGTCGTCGAAGCCACCGGCGTCGGAGACGATGCACGCCTTGTAGTCGATCGTCTCTTCCGGAGCCGGCTCCTCGGTGGTGGTCTCGGCACCAGCGTCGGTGGTCTCCTCGGCCTCCTCCTCGGGAGCCGCGCCACACGCCGCAAGAACAAGCGCCGCCGCGGTGGCGAGCACCGCAGCCCTCATCGTCTTCTTCACGTGCCACTCCTGTGTTGTCGCCACGCCTGTGCCGCCCAGGCCCGCGGCTCACGTCGCGCCATCGCGGCGGGAGGGCCAGCACCCGGTCGGCTGGATGTACAAGAACAGTACTGTCGCGCCCGCCGTGCCTGTTACCGCCGGGTAGGTCTGCAACGGCTCCGTTACGGATTCGGAATGTTGCGCAACGGCGACATCGGGAGCGCCGGAGCGACCACGGGGGCCGGCGGCGACGGGTGCTCGCCTGCCAGCAGGGCGACCCGGGCGAGCACGCGCGCGCCGACGCCGATCGCCGACTCGTCCACGGCGAAGTCACCCCGGTGCAGGTCGTAGGACCGGCCGCCGGGGACGCGGGTGCCCAGCCGGGCCATCGCCCCGGGCGCGCGCGTGAGCAACCAGGCGAAGTCCTCCCCGCCCAGCGACTGCTCGGTCGCCTCGACCGCGTCGGCGCCGAGCACGTCGCGCGCCGCCGCCTCGAGCAGCCGCGTCGCGTGCGGCTCGTTCTCCACCGGCGGCACGCCGCGCAGGTGCTGCACGTCCACCTGCACGCGGTACGGGGCCACCACGTGCTCGACGGCCTCGCGCAGGACGGCGCCCGCCTCCTCCCACGCGCGCGGCTCGAGGCAGCGCAGCGTCCCCCGGACCGTGCCCGTGCTCGGGATCGCATTGCCCGCCGAGCCCGCGTGCACGTGCCCCCACGTGAGGTTCACACCGGCCCGCGGGTCGAGGCGCCGACCCAGCACCGCAGGCACCTGGGTGATCACCTGGCCCAGGGCGAAGACGACGTCGCCGGTCAGGTGCGGCCGGGACGTGTGCCCGCCCTCGGCCGAGAGGGTCACCGCGACCGGGTCCGAGGCGGCCGTGATCGGGCCGGGACGCGAGCCGAGGTGTCCGGCGTCGACCCGGGGGTCGCAGTGCAGGGCGAAGACGTGGCCGACGCCGTCCATGGCGCCCGCCTCGACGGCCGCCACCGCGCCCCCGGGCTGCACCTCCTCCGCGGCCTGGAAGATCAGCCGCACGCCTGCCGGGAGCTGGTCCGCGAGCTCCGCCAGCACCAGGCCCGCACCCAGCACCACCGCCGTGTGCACGTCGTGCCCGCAGGCGTGCGACACGCCCGGCACCGTCGAGTGCCAGGGCTCGCCGCAGGTGTCCGGCACGGGCAGGGCGTCCAGGTCCGCGCGCAGGGCCACCCGCTTGCGTCCGGTGTCCACGGTGCCAGGCCCGATGTCGCACACGAGGCCGGTGCCCGGGAGCAGGCGCGGCGCCAGGCCGGCGGCGCGGAGCCGGTCGGCGACGAGCGCCGTCGTGCGCGTCTCGGTGTGCGCGACCTCGGGGTGGGCGTGCAGGTCCCGGCGCACCGCCACCAGCTCGTCGACGAGCGCGTCCACGAGCGTGCGGATCCTCCCCGCGACGGGGCTGCCAGGTCCCTCCAGCACGCCCCGAGCCTAGTGGCCGGCGACGCCGCGGCCGCCCGACGTATGACGGGGCCGGTCGCCCGGTCCGCTCAGAGGAGGTCGGCGCGCCGCTCGCGCACGACGTCGACCAGCGCCTTCACGTCCTGGGCCCGCTCGCGCGTGGTGACGAGCAGGGCATCGGGCGTCTCCACGACGACGACGTCCGGGATCCCGAGGACCGCGACGAGCCGCTCGCCGCCCGGCACCACGGTGGCGTCAGGCGCCCCGATCGTCAGGACGCGGTTGGCGTCGCCGAGCACCCGCGTGCCGTCGGCCGCCTGGGGCAGCAGGGTGGCCAGCGAGGCGAAGTCGCCGATGTCGTCCCAGGTGAACGAGGCCGGCACCACCGCGACGCCGCCCTCGGCGGCGACAGGCTCGGCGATGGCGTGGTCGATGGCGATGCGCACCAGGCCCGGCCAGACCCGCTCGAGCACCTCACCACGCCGGTTGGTGTCCCAGGCCGCGGCGATGGTCCGTAGACCCTCGTGCAGCGTCGGGTGCAGGCGCTCCAGGTGGCCCAGCAGCACCTCCGCCCGGACGACGAACATGCCCGCGTTCCACGAGTACTCCCCCGTGGCGAGGTAGGCCGCGGCGGTCTCGGCGTCCGGCTTCTCCGTGAAACCGGCGACGTGCCGCGCGTCGGGCGCCCCCGCCACCCCGAGCGGCGCACCCGACCGCACGTAGCCGAACGCGGTCGACGGGCCGGAGGCCCGGATGCCGACCGTCGTCACGTACCCGGCGCGGGCCGCGGCGACGGCCTGGCCGACCGCGTCCGCGAAACCGTCGCCGCTGATCACGTGGTCGGCCGCGAACGAGCCGACGACGACGTCACCCTCGCGCTCGACCAGCACCGCCGCCGCGAGGCCGATGGCCGCCATCGAGTCCCGCGGAGACGGCTCGGTGAGCACGGCGGCGTCGGGCAGGTCGAGCTGTGCGCGCACCGCCGGCCCGTGCCGTTCCCCCGTCACGACGACGACGCCGCCCGGGCCCGTCAGCGGCTCCAGCCGGTCGACCGTCGCCTGGAGCAGGGTCCGCCCCGTGCCGGTGAGGTCGTGCAGGAACTTCGGTGAGCCGGCCCGGGACAGCGGCCACAGGCGGGTGCCGGCACCGCCGGCGGGGACGATCGCGCGGAACGAGTCGAGCATGGCCGCCATCCTGCCAGCCCGGCAGCGCCTCCCGGCCGGGACGACGCGCCACGTGAGTTGCGTCACCCGGAGTGGGAGGGAGCGCTGCCGTGGTCGTAGAGTGACGGTGGATCGCTCGACATCAAGCAATCTGCGCCATCATCTGCGACGTCAGTCGACACGGTCGTCGAAACGGAGGCTCCCGTGCCCGAGGCACCGGCCGGCACGCTCTACCGGGGGCGGGAGGGGATGTGGTCCTGGCTCGCGCACCGCGTGACCGGGTTCGCGATCTTCTTCTTCCTCCTGGTCCACGTCCTCGACACGGCTCTGGTCCGTGTCTCCCCCGAGGCGTACAACGCGGTCATCGGCACCTACAAGAACCCCGTCATGGGCATCGGTGAGGCCGGCCTCGTGGCCGCCATCGTGTTCCACGCGTTCAACGGGATCCGGATCACGCTCGTCGACTTCTGGTCCAAGGGCACCCGCTACCAGCGCGTGATGCTGTGGATCGTCGTCGGGCTGTTCGTCGTCACCATGGCCGGGTTCCTGCCCCGCCACCTCGGCAACGTCTTCGGGGGGCACTGATGGCCGTCACGATCGACGCCCCGCGCGCGCCGCGGACCCGGACGACGCGCCGCACGGGGCGGACAAACGTCGAGCTCTACGGCTGGGTGTTCATGCGGGCGTCCGGCGTGCTGCTGGTGGTGCTGATCTTCGGGCACCTGTTCATGAACCTCATCGACGGCGAGGGCATCAGCGCCATCGACTTCGGCTTCGTCGCAGGCAAGTGGGCGTCCCCGCTCTGGCAGATCTGGGACCTGCTGATGCTCTGGCTCGCGATGATCCACGGCGCCAACGGCGTCCGCACGATCATCAACGACTACGCCGAGCGGGACGGCACGCGGCTCGTGCTCAAGGCGACCCTCGCCCTCGCGTTCACCGTCGTCGTCGTGCTCGGCACGCTCGTCATCTTCACCTTCGACCCGTGCCCGCCGGACGCGCCGGCGAACCTGCTCCCGTCCTTCTGCACCGCCTGACGCGCCGACGGACGAGGACCCGCGGCGCGCGCCGTCGGGCACCCGTCCCGGCCGTCAGCACCACCGCCGCACCACCGCACGAGCCCGAACGACCGAGCCCGCACCAGCCGAGCCCGCAGACCCACGCACCGGAGGACAGGCCCAGATGCAGACCCACCAGTACGACGTCGTCATCGTCGGCGCAGGGGGGGCAGGGATGCGGGCCGCGCTCGAGTCGTCGACCCGCGCGCGCACCGCGGTCCTGAGCAAGCTGTACCCCACGCGCTCCCACACCGGGGCGGCGCAGGGTGGCATGTGCGCCGCCCTCGGCAACGTCGAGGAGGACAGCTGGGAGTGGCACACGTTCGACACCGTCAAGGGCGGTGACTACCTCGTCGACCAGGACGCCGCCGAGGTCATGGCCAAGGAGGCCATCGACGCCGTGCTCGACCTCGAGCACATGGGCCTGCCCTTCAACCGCACGCCCGACGGGAAGATCGACCAGCGCCGGTTCGGCGGGCACACCCGCAACCACGGCGAGGCGGCCGTGCGTCGCGCCTGCTACGCGGCCGACCGCACCGGGCACATGATCCTGCAGACCCTCTACCAGCAGTGCGTCAAGCAGGACGTCGCGTTCTTCAACGAGGTGTACGCGCTCGACCTGCTCCTCACCCACGACCTCATGGACGGCGACGTGCCCGAGGACGAGGAGGTGAAGGTGGCCGGCGTCGTCGCGCACGACCTGTCCACCGGCGAGCTGCACGTGTTCCGTGCCAAGGCCGTCATCCTCGCCACGGGCGGGGCGGGGAAGATCTACAAGACGACGTCGAACGCGCACACCCTCACCGGCGACGGCATGGCGCTGGCCTACCGCAAGGGCATCCCGCTGGAGGACATGGAGTTCTTCCAGTTCCACCCGACAGGGCTGGCAGGGCTGGGCATCCTGCTCTCGGAGGCGGCGCGCGGCGAGGGCGGCATCCTGCGCAACTCCGAGGGCGAGCGCTTCATGGAGCGGTACGCCCCGACGATCAAGGACCTCGCGCCGCGCGACATGGTCGCCCGCGCGATGGCGAACGAGGTGCGCGAAGGCCGCGGCTGTGGCCCGGACAAGGACTACGTCCTGCTGGACCTCACGCACCTCGAGCCCGCGCACATCGATGCGAAGCTGCCGGACATCACGGAGTTCGCGCGCACCTACCTGGGCGTGGAGCCGTACACGGAGCCCGTGCCGGTCTACCCGACGGCGCACTACGCGATGGGCGGCGTGCCCACGACGGTGCGCGGCGAGGTGCTGCGGACCAACACCGCGGTCGTCGGCGGGCTGTACGCGGCCGGCGAGGTGGCGTGCGTGTCCGTGCACGGCGCGAACCGGCTGGGCACGAACTCGCTGCTCGACATCAACGTCTTCGGCAAGCGCGCCGGCATCGCGGCGGCCGAGTACAGCGCGACCACCGACCTGCCGGACCTGCCCGAGACCCCCGGTGCCGCTGTCACCGCCCTGCTCGACCGCGTCCTCGCCGGCACGGGGACGGAGAAGGTCGGGGCGCTTCGGCGCGAGCTGCAGGAGTCGATGGACGCCGGCGCGCAGGTCTTCCGCACGGCCGAGTCGCTCACGGCGACCCTGACGACCATCCGCTCCCTCAAGGAGCGCTACGCCTCGGTCGCGGTGCAGGACAAGGGCAAGCAGTTCAACCTCGACCTGCTCGAGGCCGTCGAGCTGGGCTTCCTCCTCGACCTCGCGGAGGTCGTCGTCGTCGGAGCGCTGGCCCGCGAGGAGTCGCGCGGCGGTCACTTCCGCGAGGACTTCCCCACGCGCGACGACGAACGCTTCCTGCAGCACACGATGGCCTACCTGCGCCGGGCGTCCGACGGCACCACGGAGGTCGAGCTGGGCGCCAAGCCCGTGACCATCACCCGGTACCAGCCGATGGAGCGGAAGTACTGATGACCACCGAGATCGCCCCGGAGACCGGGTCCGCCGAGGGGACGCCCGGTGGCGCCCCCGTCCGTGCCCCGCAGTCCGCCGACGCCGGTGGCAAGCCCGGCGACATCGGCTCGTTCGACGTCACGCTGCGCATCCGCCGGTACCTGCCCGAGAAGGACGCGACGCCGTACTGGGAGGAGTTCACGGTCCGGGCGAACCGCACCGACCGTGTCCTCGACGCGCTGCACACCGTCAAGTGGGAGGTCGACGGCTCCCTGACGTTCCGCCGGTCCTGCGCGCACGGGATCTGCGGATCGGACGCCATGCGGATCAACGGGCGCAACCGGCTCGCCTGCAAGGCCCTGCTCAAGGACCTCGACCCGAGCAAGCCGATCACCGTCGAGCCGATCAAGGGCCTGCCGGTGGTCAAGGACCTCGTCGTCGACATGGAGCCGTTCTTCGCGTCCTACCGCGAGGTGATGCCGTTCCTCATCACCGGTGGCAACACGCCGTCGACGGAGCGGCGCCAGTCGCCGGAGGACCGCGCCCGCTACGACGACACGACCAAGTGCATCCTGTGCGCCGCGTGCACGTCGTCCTGCCCGGTGTTCTGGAACGACGGCCAGTACTTCGGTCCGGCGGCCATCGTCAACGCGCACAGGTTCATCTTCGACAGCCGCGACGAGGGCGGCGCCGAGCGCCTGGAGATCCTCAACGACAAGGAGGGCGTCTGGCGCTGCCGGACGATCTTCAACTGCACCGAGGCGTGCCCCCGCGGCATCGAGGTGACCAAGGCCATCCAGGAGGTCAAGCGCGCGATGATCACCCGCGCGTTCTGACGTCCTTCCGGCCCCCTCGGAGCGTTCGTCCCCGGGAGCGGGGCGGACTCTCCGCTCGCGCGGGGACCGGCCAGAAGTTCAGGAGGCCGTGAGGGGGAACTCGCGGACGGGGCGCCAGACGTTGTCGTCGCCGTGCTCGAAGACCTGCACGCTCGAGACCTCGTACACCGCCTCGAAGTCCGCGAGCTCGTCGAACGCACGGTCCATCGCGGCCGACGGGACGTCGTGGGCGACGGTCACGTGCGGGTGGTAGTTGAACCGCAGCTCCTGCGCGAGCGGGCCGGACCGGATCGAGCGCTCCAGGCGCTCGCACTCGGAGATGCCCTCCACGACCTGCACGAACACGACGTCGGACACCGGCCGGAACGTGCCGGTGCCACGCAGGTGCACGGTGAACGGACGGTGCCTGCTGCCGACGTCGGCCAGGTGCGCGTCGACCTTCGCGAGCTCGGCGGGCTCCAGCACCGTCGGCCCCAGCAGCGTCACGTGCGGCGGGATGAGGCAGGCCAGCGGGTCGTCGAACGACGCCCGGGCGGCCTGGAGCTGGGAGCCCCACGGCTCCGGTACGAGGAGTGCGATGCCGATCCGCACCTGGTCCCCGACGCGCTCGGGGAGCCTCACGGCCGGTCCCCGGCCGGCACCACCCCGGCGGGCACGGGGCCCCGGGCGGGCAGCAGGCCGATGCGGTCGCGCACGCGGGCCAGCGTCGCGCGGGCGACGTCGCGGGCGCGCTCGGCCCCCTCGGCGAGGACGTCGTCGAGGGTCTCGGGCTGCTCGAGGTAGCCCAGGACGCGCTCGCGGAACGGCGTCACTGCCTCGACGACGACGTCGGCCAGGTCCTTCTTGAGGTCGCCGTACCCCTTGCCCGCGTAGTCGGACTCCAGCTGGGCGACCGTGCGCCCCGTGAGCGCCGAGTAGATCGACAGGAGGTTGGACACACCCGGCTTCGCCTCGGCGTCGAACCGGATCTCCCGCTCGGCGTCGGTGACGGCGGAGCGGATGCGCTTGGCGATCACCTTCGGTTCGTCGAGCATGTCGACGATCCCGTTGGGCGTGGACGCGGACTTGCTCATCTTCGACGTCGGGTCCTGCAGGTCGTAGATCTTCGCCGTGTCCCGGACGATGTGCGGCTCGGGGACCACGAACGTCTCCCCGAACCGCGCGTTGATGCGCTGGGCGAGGTCACGCGTGATCTCGATGTGCTGCCGCTGGTCCTCGCCCACCGGGACGCGCGCCGCGTCGTACAGCAGGATGTCGGCCGCCTGCAGGATGGGGTAGGTGAAGAGCCCGACGTTGGTGCTCTCCGAGCCGGCCTTCGCCGACTTGTCCTTGAACTGCGTCATCCGCGACGCCTCGCCGAACCCCGTGTGGCACGACAGCACCCAGCACAGCTCGGCGTGCTCGGGCACGTGGCTCTGCACGAAGAGCACCGACCGCGCGGGGTCCACGCCGCCCGCGAGGTACTGCGCCGCCGTCCGCCGCGTCCGCTCCCGCAACTGCTGCGGGTCCGGCGCGACGGTCAGCGCGTGCAGGTCGGCGACCATGTAGAAGGTGTCGTAGTCGTCCTGGAGGGCCACCCAGTTCACCAGCGCGCCGAGGTAGTTGCCCAGGTGGAGCGAGTCCGAGGTGGGCTGCATGCCGGACAGGATGCGCGGCCGCACGGAAGCGGGCGCGACGGTCGAGGGAGCCGGGGTGGACATGTCGAGCATTCTGACAGGTGCGCGCGCCGACCTCGAACCGATCCACCGACAGGCGGCGGCCGGCCCGTGCTCAGGCGCCCGACGGCGTCGACCGGCTCAGGTCGCCTCGTCGTCGTAGGGCGCCAGTCGCCCCGGGGCGTCGGCCGCGGACGTCGTGCCCGC
>JAEZZV010000303.1 GCA_023418375.1 Actinomycetes bacterium
GCGGTGGGCGCGGGCCGGCGCGCGCGGTGCAGCTCGGCGGCCCGGAGCTCGTCAGCGGCCTCGGTGAGCAGGTCGGCCAGGCGCATCCCGAGTGCGCGGCACACGGCCAGCAGCACCTCGGACGACGGCTCCTTGCGACCCCGCTCGATCTCGGACAAGTAGGCGATCGAGACGCGCGCGTCCGCCGCGACCGCGGCCAGGGTGCGGCCCTGCTCCTCGCGGCGACGGCGGAACGTCGCACCCACGAGCAGCCGCAGGAGCGGCTCCGTCCGCTCGGCGCGCGACGGGACGGCCGTCGGGCCGACGGTGCGGACGGGGGCCTGCGTCATCCTGCGACCGTAACAGCGGCAGGTGACATCCCCGGCGTCCCGGCCTTCTGCCCTGGGCGAAGAGGACCTGCCATGGCCGGGAAGCACGACCTGCCCCGGGCGAAGAGGACCTGCCATGGTCGGGAAGCACGAGCTGCCCCGGGCGAGAAGGACGACCCGCCCTGGGCGAGGAGGGGCCGGGCCGGCCGACGTGGGGCTCCCGGGGCGGGACGTGTCGGTGGGCGTCGCCAGGATGGCCACCATGATCGACCTCCTGGCCCCACCGCTGCCCACCGTGCCCGCCCCACCGCCCGTGCCCGACGTCGACGAGCTCACCGCGTTCGTCGTCGCGGCGAAGGCCGCCACCTACGCGGGTGACGGCGTGACGCTCCTGCCGTACCGGCTCGGCAGCCACGACCTGCAGTTCGCCCAGGGGCCGTGGGCGTACCACGACAGCTACCTCGGGGGCACCGACTTCCAGGGGCAGGAGGTGGTGTACCGCGGCGGCGAGCCCGTCTGGGCGATGACGTACTACGGCTACCTCGTCGAGCCCGACGCGCTCGACGCCGCGACCGCGGGCCAGGTGATCAAGCGCGCGCTCACGGCGCTCTACGCGCAGGGCCGTTTCCTCGGCGGCTGGAGGTACGCCGCGCTCGGCTACGACTACGTCGACGTCACCGCCGGCGACGTCGGGCGGTTCACCGGCTGGGAGCGCATCGAGCGCGACGGCCGGCTGCTCTACGAGCTGCGCTACCTCGGCGGGCGCGTGCTCGCCTGAGACCCGTCCGTCAGGGCTGCGGGGTCGGGGCACCCCCGACGGCGCCGGGCGCCGGGCTCCACTCGCCGTGGCAGGTCGTGCACTGGACCGACTCCCGCTCGGTGCCCAGCGGGACGAGCGGGATCCAGAAGGCGTGCGCCCACCCCCGCGACCGCACGCGCTCGTACCGCTGCTCGGCGGCGCAGAACGGGCAGACGAACGTGCCGACGTCGACCACGCGCCGCCGCAGCCGGGTTCCGAAGACGAGGATCATCCCTGCCAGGCTCGCACGCGACCCTCAAGGTCACGTCCGGGCCGGGTCATCCGGCCGGGTGAAATCCCAGGTCAGCGCCGGTCAAAGCTCCCCGGTGCGCTGGAGCCTCCGCATCGCGACCCACCCGATGGGGATGCGCGCCCAGAACGTCAGGAAGCGGAACACCGCCACGATCGGCGCGGCGATGGCCCACGGCACCTCGGCAGCCACGAGCGCGCCGATGAGGGCGCCCTCGACGGTGCCCAGGCCGCCGGGCGTCGGGACCATCGCGCCGGCCGCGTTGGCGAACAGGTACAGGATCGCGATGTCCACCATCGAGAACCGGTCGGCCCAGCCGAAGGCCGCCAGGCTCGCCCAGAAGGCCCCGACGTAGCCGAGGGTCTGGATCAGGCTGCCGGTGACGGCGACGGCGAACCGGCGCGGCTGGCCGATGAGCTGGACCAGGCGCGGCCAGGTCGTCTGCCAGACGGGTACGACGCGCTCGTGCGCCCACCGGCGCGCGCGCGGCACGACCAGGAAGAAGGCCACGGCCGCGGCCACGACGACGAGTGCGATCACGATCGCGCGCGACGGGATCGCCTGGCCGACCTGATCGGTCCCGCTCGAGATCGACAGCACGATGAGCAGGAGGATCGTCGTGACGAACTGCGCGAGCTGCACGAGCCCGACCGACGCGACCGCCAGGGCGTTCGACACGCCTTTGCGCGTGAGCATCCGCATGTTCAGCGCGGCCGGGCCCACGGCGGCCGGTGCTGCGAGCGACAGGTAGGCCGCCGCGGCCTGGACGAGCGTCGTGCGCCAGATCGACAGTCGCACCGGCGAGAACGCGGCCACGGTCAGCGCCGAGCCGACGAACGTCACGAGCCCGAGGGCGAACGCGGCGAGTGCCCAGATCGGCGAGGCGTTCCCGACGGCGTCGACCACCTGCTTGAGGTTGAGCGACGTGATGACCGCCAGGCCCGCCGCGATACCCAGCGCGATCATGAGGACCGTTCGCGCGCCGAACCGCGCGAGGCGCTCCGGCTCGATGACGGCCTTCGGCAGGCGGGCGAGCAGGGCCTCGCGCAGCTCGCCCATCATGTGCCGGTTCTCGCGCGCCTCCTCGCGGGTGGCCCGCGGGAACGCGAGGGGCTGGAGCAGGGGGCCGATCGTCGGGAGGTCGGCCGGGCCGGCGCGCACCGCCGACGCCACCGCGCGGTCGGGACCGACCTTGAGCGCCAGCACCGTGAGCAGGGTCGCGACGTCCAGACGCCGCGCGAGCTCCGACGACGCGACGTCGCCGTTCTCCCACCCGGTGAGCAGGACGACGGGCGTCCCCGGCTCGCGGTGCACCCGCGCGGGCGCGTCGGGCGGGCAGGCGTCGGGCCGCATGTTCACCAGCACGACGTCCGACGTGATCGCGCGGTGCGTGAGGCCGGCGGCGTGGGCCGTGGCGAGCTGCTCCCAGACCTCGTCGAGCACGTCGTCGCTCAACGCCTCGGCAGGCAGGTCGCGGACCGGGACGGCGCCGCGCGCGTGCTGCTGGATGAGCAGCATCGAGTCCTCGGCCTCGGCCATGCCGAGCAGGCGCGGCGTGCAGACGCCGGCCGACCAGGCCGCGTGCTGGAGCAGTGCCGCTCGCTCGGCGGCCTGCCGCAGCGAGACGACGGCGCGCCCCTCGATGCCGCGCAGGCGCATCGAGCGCCAGAGGCGGGCGAGCACGCCGATCACCTGCCGGTCGCCGTCGAGCGCGACGACGTCCAGGCGCTCGCCGTCGGCCGTGGTCATCGCGTAGACGCGGTTGTCGCCGACGCGCGTGATGGCGATGGCGGCGAGGTCGGTGGCGAGCTCGCCGGTGTCGTTGCCGTCCGCGCCGACGTCGGCCACCCGGATGAGCCGCGTGGGCTGGAAGCCGGCGCGTCGGATCCCCTCGACGAGCGCCCGTCCGTACGCGCGCTCGCTCTGCACGCCGAACGCGTACCGCATGGCCAGGCCGCTCGCGCGCCCGATGAGCACGGTGAGCAGGGCGCCGGGGAGCGTGATGAGCCCCGTGATCATCGCGACGCCGAGCACGATCCACAGGAAGTTCCACGACCAGCCCGCGCTGCGCCGTCGGCTGCGGGTGCCGGAGGCCGTGAGCAGGCCCGCGACCGCCGTCAGCAGGGGCGGGATGGTGACGGTCCAGCGGCCGTCCGCCCACACGGAGAACTCGTTCTGCAGCGGTGTGATCGCCCAGTTGTCGATCAGCCAGGTGGCCAGCAGCGCGGAGACGAGAGCGAGGATCGCCCCCAGCACCGCCTGGCCCAGCTGGCGGAACAGGCGCCGCCAGAGGAGCTCGGCGAGCACGGCGATCGGCGCCGCGACCGTCACGATCCACTGCAGCACGGCCACCGGGAAGATGACGAGGTTCCGCACGATGTCGGCGACGCCTCGGACGTCCTCCGCGATGCCGCGCGTCGTGCCGTGGGCGTAGGCCGACAGCACGACGACGAGCGCGATGCCCAGCAGCGACGCGACCGAGCCCACGGCGTCGCCCGGGTGGTGGACCCGGACAGCGGGGGTGTCGATGATCCGCACCCCGTGGTCGGACGCCGCGCGGCTTCGGACGACGCCGGCGAGGCGGTCCGTCGGCGGGCTGGGCATGCTGGCGAGTCTAGGCGTGGCGTGCGCGGGGACGAGCGTCCTCGGCGGCGCGTTCGTCAGGGCTCGAGCTCGGGCACCACGGTGGGTGCAGGGGCCTCCGCGTCGTGCGGTGCCGCCAGGAGGTGCGCGCCCGCACCGTGACCTCTCGTGGTCGGGTCGGGCAGCGGGAGTCGGAGGCGGACGTCGTCGTCGGCGGGTCCGGCCGTGGTGGGCTCGACGTCGGTGTCCGGCGGGACGAGGGGGATCGGCTCGTGGTCCGGCTCCGGCATCGGCTGCGGCGCGGGAGCGGGTGCGGGCTCCGGCACGGCCGACGGCTCGAGCTCGGGCCCAGGAGCCGGCGCCGGAGCCGGCATCGCAGCGGGCCGGGGCTCGGCGTGCGCGGCCTCGGCCGGGGGCGTGGGCGCGAGCGGTGGGACCCCGCCCTCGCGGCGACGGTGGGCCTTGACCTGGTACATGCGCTGGTCGGCGGCGGCGAGCAGGCGGTCGAGCGGCATCCGCGGGTCGGCGGAGATGGCGTAGCCGATGCTCGCGCCGATCGCGACGGTCCCGCTGGAAAGGGTGATCGGCTGCTCGATCGCGGAGACGAGGCGCCCGACGACGGCCCGCACCTCCTGCTCGTCGCGCACCTCGGTGAGCAGCACGCCGAACTCGTCCCCGCCGAGCCGGCCGAGGTGGTCGTGCGCCCGCAGCGCCGCGGTGAGCCGGCGCGCGACGACGACCAGGACGTCGTCGCCGGCCTGGTGGCCGAGGTGGTCGTTGACGTCCTTGAACAGGTCCAGGTCCACGAACAGCACGGCGACGGCCGCGCCCGGGCCCGCCTGCGGCAGCGACGCCGTCATCCGACGCAGCAGCTCGCCGCGGTTCGGCAGGCCGGTGAGGTCGTCGTGCGAGGCTGCGTGCGCGAGGGCCCGCTGCGCGCCGAGCCGCTCGCTGACGTCCCGCTGCTGCACGACCATACCCTCGACCAGGCGGTCACCGAGCAGGTTGTGGAAGGTCCACTCGTACCAGCGGTGCTCGAGGCTCGCGTGCACGACCAGCACGTCCATGCTCGACCGGGCGTCCTCGCCGCGCTGCATGAGCTCCGACAGCCGCGCGACGACGGCGGGCCGGTGCTCGGCGTCGACGATGTCCAGCAGCGGCCTGCCGAGCAGCTCGGCGGGCCGGTACCCCATCGCGCGCTCGACCGCCGGGCTGACGTAGGTGAGGATGCCGCCGCCGTTGCTCACGGTGAGCACGTCGGTCGAGCTCTCCATGAGGGCCCGCAGCCGCGCCTCGGCCCGGGCGAGCGCGTGCGCGTAGCCGCGCTGGTTCCGCGCGTTGCGCGCGACGGCGAACCCGGCCGCCCAGGCGACGACGAGGAGCGCGCCGGCGGCGACGTGGCTCGGATCCTCGCCGATGACCGACGGCAGCCACTCGAGCTCGATGGCCACCTCGCCCGCGACGGTGACCACCGGCGCGACGAGCCCCGCCAGCACGGCCACCCGGGTGCCGGCCCGCTGGAGCAGCGGGACGGCCGTCACGACGATCCCGGCCGGCACCAGGAGGGTCCAGCCGGCGTTCCAGCACAGCGCCGTGACGAGGCCCGCGCTGAGCAGCAGCCGCAGGGTGTGCCGCTCCTCGAGCCGGCCGGACCGCAGGCCGGGCTGGGCGCCGTCGGCCGCGACGAGCATCGCCAGGGGGAGCAGGAGGGCCACGACGACCGGGTCGCCGACGACCAGGTCCAGGCTCTCGAGCCACATGAGCAGCGGGAGCGCGACGACGAGGGCGGCGATGGCCGCCACGCTCGTGTGCAGGTTCCCGGATCTGGGCACGTCCACTCCGTCGTCAGGGGCCGCCCCCGGCCCGTCCCCCTGATGTGATCGGCGCGCGCAGGCCCCGACATGAGCGCGCGGACCGATCGGTCAGATCACCCTCAGGTACTCCAGCATGGAGTCCGGAAGCAGGGTGTACCCCACGAATGCCACCACGTCGAGGGCCGTGTGCGCGACCACCAACGGGGCGACCCTGCGGTAGCGCACGTAGTACCAGGCGTAGAGCACGCCCATGACGACGTTGCCCGCGGCCATCCCCGGCCCCTGGTACAGGTGGTAGGTGCCGCGCAGGAGCGCGCTCGCGGCGATGATCGCGGGCATGGCCCAGCGGAGCTCCTCGAGCCGTTCGACCAGGTAGCCGACGGCGACGACCTCCTCGAGGAGCGCGTTCTTGAGCGCGGCGAGGACCAGGACGGGGACCGCCCACCAGTGGGCGTCGAGGCCCGACGTCTGGATGGCCACGCTCAGGCCGAGGGCGCGCGCCGCGACGTACAGGCCCAGGCCCGGGATGCCGACGACGGCGGCCAGGCCCAGCCCGACGCCGACGTCGCGCCACGGCCGCGTGCGGTCGAGGCCGACGCGGCGCAGCGCCGACCGGCCGGCGCTGCTCAGGAGGAACAGCGCGAGGGCGACGGGCACGAGCGTGAAGACGACGTCGAGCAGCTGGTAGGTCAGGTCGAGCCAGGCGCGCTCGTTGCGCGCGGGGTTGAGCGTGGCCGACTGCTGGCTGATCGGCACCTCGCGCGTGAGCCGGTCGAGGAGCCGGACGAGCGCGTAGACCGCCGACTGGCCGACGGACAGCCCGAGCACGATCCAGACCTCGGCCCGCAGGCGGCGCCGCCGCGCGGGGTCGAGGGTCGGTGCTGGGACCGGACCAGGCGCGGCGGCCGGAGGGACGACGTCGTGCACGTGGTCAACCTACGTGAGCCCGCTGTGCGCCGGCTGAGCGTCCGCGGGCTCAGGCGGCTCGGCGGAGGCGGAGGGAGTTCGTCACCACCAGGACCGAGCTGAACGCCATGGCCGCGCCCGCGATCATCGGGTTGAGCAGGCCGAGCGCCGCGAGCGGGATCGCCGCCACGTTGTACGCGAACGCCCAGAACAGGTTCTGCTTGATGATCCGCAGCGTGCGCCGCGACAGCCGGATCGCCTGCCCGGCGGCCCGCAGGTCGCCGCGCACGAGGGTGATGTCGGCGGCCTCGATCGCGACGTCGGTGCCCGTGCCCATGGCCAGGCCGAGGTCGGCCTGGGCGAGCGCGGCGGCGTCGTTCACGCCGTCGCCGACCATCGCGACGACCCGGCCGCGGGCCTGGAGCGCGCGGACGGCGTCGACCTTGTCCGCCGGCAGGACCTCGGCGACGACCTCCTCGATCCCGACCTCGGCCGCGGCGACGCGCGCCGCGCCCGCGTTGTCGCCGGTGAGCAGCACGGGCCGCAGGCCGAGGGCCCGGAGCTCGTCGACCGCCGCGCGCGACGTCGCCTTGAGCGGGTCCCGGAGCACGAC
>JAEZZV010000319.1 GCA_023418375.1 Actinomycetes bacterium
GGGAGGGGCCGCGCCGTGGCGCAGCGGTGCGACCGCTACCGTCCTTCCGGCGCCCGTCCCTGCGTGAGGGCGGCGAGCGCCGGCACGTCCAGTGGACCGGCGACCCGGTCCGCGACCTGCGGCGACGCGGCGACGAGCAGGCCGTCGACCACGACGTCGGCGCGGTAGTCGCTGCCGTCGAGGCGGCGCGCCACGCCGCCGAGCTCCCGCACGATCGTCACACCCGGGACGTGGTCCCACGGCATCGTGCGCCACGCGAGCATGGCGTCGGCGTCACCGAGGGCGAGCCGCGCGTACTCGTGCCCGGCCCAGACGGTGTCGGCCAGGCCGATCCGGCCGGCGCCGGGCCGGCCGGACAGCTCGGTGACCAGCCGGTCCCGCACCACGGGCGGCAGGTAGCGGGCCGCGACCTGCATCCGCGGGTCGCCCTCACGGGGCGCGACGGCGAGCACCTCGCCGTTGCACCAGACCCCCGAGCCACTCTCGGCCACCAGCGTGACCCGGTGCTCGGGCAGGCAGATCCAGCCCGCCACGGGCACGCCGGCCGCGACCAGGCCCACCATGACCGCGTAGTCGGGCGAGCCCTCGACGAACGCGCGCGTGCCGTCCAGGGGGTCCACGACCCACGCGAGCGGCTCGGCGAGCAGGCCGAACAGCGCGGGGTCGGCCGACGCCGCCTCCTCGCCCAGCACCGGCACCCCGGGCGCGAGCGCCGCGAGGCCCTCGGCGAGCGCGAGCTCGGCCGCGTGATCGACGACGGTCACGACGTCGCCCGGGCCCTTCTCCCCCACCTCGCCCGCGGCGAGGTCCCGGAACCGCGGCGCGACGACCGTCGCCGCGACGTGCTCGACGAGCGCCGTCACCGCCTGGACGTCGACCGTGGGACTCACCGGCTGGAGTAGTTCGGGGCCTCGGAGATCATCTGCACGTCGTGCGGGTGCGACTCCTTCAGGCCCGCCGACGTGATCCGCACGAACTTGCCGCGCGCCTGGAGATCCGGGATCGTGCGGGCGCCGACGTAGAACATCGACTGGTGCAGGCCGCCGACCAGCTGGTGCGCGACGGCCGCGAGCGGGCCACGGTAGGGAACCTGGCCCTCGATGCCCTCGGTGATGATCTCGTCGTCGCCGAGGTCGCCCTGGAAGTACCGGTCCTTGGAGTACGAGCGACGGTCGCCCCGGGACTGCATCGCCCCGAGCGAGGCCATGCCGCGGTAGCGCTTGTACTGCTTGCCGTTGACGAAGACCAGGTCGCCCGGGCTCTCGTCGCAGCCGGCCAGCAGCCCGCCGAGCATCACGGTGTCCGCGCCCGCGACCAGCGCCTTGGCGATGTCGCCGGAGTACTGCAGGCCGCCGTCGCCGATCACCGGGACGCCCGCGGGCTTGCACGCCTTCGCGGCCTCGTGGATGGCCGTGACCTGGGGGACGCCCACCCCCGCCACGACGCGCGTCGTGCAGATCGAGCCCGGGCCGACGCCGACCTTCACCGCGTCCACGCCCGCGTCGACGAGCGCCTGGGCGCCCTCGCGGGTGGCGATGTTGCCGCCGATGACCTGCACGTGGCGGGTGCCGGGGTCGGCCTTGAGGCGCCGCACCATGTCGAGCATGAGGCGCGCCTGGCCGTTCGCGGTGTCGACGACGAGGATGTCGACCCCCGCCTCGACGAGCGCCAGCACGCGGTCCCACGCGTCGCCGAAGAAGCCGACCGCCGCGGCCACGACCAGGCGGCCCTCGGCGTCCTTGGTCGCCGACGGGTACTGCTGCGTCTTGACGAAGTCCTTGACCGTGATGAGGCCCGCGAGGCGGCCCGCGTCGTCGACCAGCGGGAGCTTCTCGACCTTGTGCTTGGCGAGCAGCGCCGCGGCGTCGTCGCGCGTGATGCCGACGGGGCCAGTGACCAGCGGCTGGGCGGTCATGACGTCGCGCACCCGCAGCGTGCCGTAGTCCGCGGGGGCGACGAAGCGCAGGTCGCGGTTGGTGATGATGCCGACGAGGCGGTCGCCCTCCTCGACCACCGGCAGGCCCGACACGCGGTACTTGCCGCAGAGCGCGTCGAGCTCGGCGAGCGTCGCGTCCGGCCCGACTGTGACGGGGTCGGAGACCATGCCCGACTCCGACCGCTTGACCAGGTCCACCTGGTGCGCCTGGTCGGCGATCGGCAGGTTCCGGTGCAGGACGCCGACGCCGCCCTGGCGCGCCATCGCGACGGCCATCCGCGCCTCGGTGACGGTGTCCATCGCGGCGGAGACCAGCGGGACGGCGACGGAGATCTCGCGCGTCAGGCGCGAGGTGGTGTCCACCTCGGAGGGGACGACGTCGGTCTCGCCCGGCAGGAGCAGGACGTCGTCGAAGGTCAGGCCGATGAAGACGAACGGGTCGGCGTCGGCGGGGGTGGGCTCGAGCGCGCTCATCCGGCGATAGTAGTCGGGCCGCCGGGACCCACGGTGGGCCCCGTCAGCCGCTGAGACCTCGTCCGCGACAGGCCGCCGTCGGGCCCGGCCGTGCGGGCGGACTGGCGCCGGGGCTCAGCGGATGAGGCCCTTGCGCAGCCCGATGGCGACCGCCTGGGCGCGGTCCGCGGCCTCGAGCTTGCGGAACAGCCGGCGGGCGTGGGTCTTGACGGTGTCCTCGGAGAGGAAGAGGTCCGCGCCGATCTGGGCGTTGGAGCGCCCGTGGCTCATGCCGATGAGCACCTCCATCTCGCGCTTCGTCAGCTCGATGGGCGGCGCGGCGGGCTGGCCGGCGGGGCGCGGACGGGGGAGGCCGTTGGCGCTCGCGCCGTGCGGCGGGGCCGGCGCGACCGCGAGGCTGTGCGCCGCCACGGCCGCGAGCTCGCTGCGCTCGAGGTCGGGGGCGAGGTAGCCGCGGGCACCGAGCGCGATCGCCCGGTCGAGCGTGATCTCGTCGCCGGGCACCGCGAGCATGATGACGATGGGCGCGCCGTCGGCGTCGCGCAGGCGACGCATGGCCTCCAGCGGCCCGACGCCCGGCAGGTGGGCGTCGAGGAGGACGAGGGCGGGGCTGGTGCGGCGCACGAGGACCGTCAGCTCCTCGGCGCTGGCTGCTCCGCGCGCGGGCACGAGGCCCGGGACTCCCTGCGCGGCCGCGACGATGCGTTCACGGACGGCAGCGGAGCCGTGGCACACGACGACGCCGGCCATCCGCCTCCTTCCGCAGTGTCCCGGCGCGGGTCAGCCGGGACGGGGGATCTGCGTAGCCATCATCGGTCCCGCGGGCCGTCGAGGTTAGCGGGAGCGAGGGTGAAGACGCAGACGGAGCGGGTGGAATCGGGCGCTCGGGGGCAGTCCCGGCGCGACGGGCGCCTCAGACGGCGGCCAGGACCTCGTGCAGCGCGCCGGTCAGCGTCCGCACCCGGTGCACGTTGGCGGCCACAGGGACCTCGGGTGCCCCGCCGCTGTGGTGGACGAACACCGGCATGCCCGCCCGCGCGGAGGTCGCGGCGCGCACGACGGCGGTGACCCGGGGCCCCGCGTCCGCCGCGGCGACCTCGACGACGAGCGCGGCCGGCATCGCGCGGTCCACCGCGCCAGAGACGACCCCCGCTGCGAACGAGGACAGGACGCGCGTCCGCACGCCGTGGGCCTGGAGCGCCGTCGCGAGGACGTGCGAGCGCAGGTCCGGCCCGTCCGTCGTGGGCACGACCAGGACGGTCGCCGCCGGCTTGGCCGCGTCGAGGTGGGCAGCGGCGACGGCGGCCCGCGAGCGGAGCTCGGCGAACGCGGCCGCCACGAGGGCGGGGACGACGCTCTCCCCCGGGCGCTCGAGCGCCGCGCGGTCGCCGACCGTGCGCAGCGTCGGCTCCACGAGGTCGTTCCACCACGCGAGGACGTCGCGCGGCGCGACGCGCGTGAGCATCCAGCGGACCGCGGCGTTGTCGAACTGGCTCGCCGCCGCCGCGAGCGCGGCCGGGTCGGCAGCCATGGGCACGGCGTCGGAGTAGGCGTCCATCACCTCGGCGGTGCTGGGCACGTGCACCTCCGCCGCCGGGGTGTCGGTGGCGGCCAGCGCCGTCCGCGCCGCCTCCGACGGGGCCACCCCCTCGAGCGTGAGGCGGCGCATGACGAGGAGCCGGGCGACGTCCTGCGCGGAGTAGCGGCGGTGCGCGCCGGCCGCGTGCTCGGACGGGCCGAGGCCGTACCGGCGGTCCCAGGTGCGCAGGGTGGCGGGCGCCACGCCGAGCCGGCGGGCCACCGCCGCAACGGTCAGCGACGGCGCCGGCGGACGCTCGGGCACGCCCTCGCCACTGTCCGTCGCCATGACGCGATTCTGCACAGCCGGTGGCGCGTTACGCCACAGACCGCGCCGCTTCAGGCGCGGCTCCGAGCCTGGTCATGAGCGATTTCCCGTCCAGCCTCGCGCCATGTGCCGGTTCTAATCTCGACCGCCACGATGGCGAACCATTTTGACCAAGGGGCTTGACCAACTTCTGACGCGGTTCTACGGTGAGGGCAGGCGCCGGGGATCCACCGGCACACCGAGCAGCAGGAGGGCACATGACGGAGATCTCGCGACTGCCCGGTCCGGTGATGGACCTCTGGGAGTGGCAGTACGAGGGGAAGTGCCGCGAGGCCGACCCCACCCTGTTCTTCCACCCCGAGGGCGAGCGCGGTGCCGCGCGCCGACGCCGTGCCGAGGCCGCCAAGCAGATCTGCGCCGCCTGCCCGGTGATCCAGGAGTGCCGCGAGCACTCCCTCGCGGTGCGCGAGCCCTACGGCGTGTGGGGCGGCCTCTCGGAGGAGGAGCGAACCGAGATGCTCAGCCGCCGCCTGCGCCGCGCGGGCTGAGCCGGCCCGCGGACGACGGGCCGCCACGGACGACGAAGCCCCGGTCCCCTCGAGGGGACCGGGGCTTCGTGACGTCTGTCGTCAGCTGACGACCGCGAGGATGTCGCGCGCCGAGAGGATGAGGAACTCCTCACCCTTGTACTTGACCTCGGTGCCGCCGTACTTGCTGTAGATGACGCGGTCGCCGACGGCGACGTCGAGCGGCACCCGCTGACCCTTGTCGTCGATACGACCCGGGCCGACCGCCAGGACCTCGCCCTCCTGGGGCTTCTCCTTGGCGGTGTCCGGGATCACGAGACCGGACGCCGTCGTCTGCTCCGCCTCGAGCGTGCGGACGACGACCCGGTCCTCGAGCGGCTTGATGGAGACCGACACAGCGGACCTCCCCTTCTCACAGTCGTGGGAACGGAACGTTCAATGGCGCCGTCGTGCCGGGCTGTCCGTCGTCGCGGGTGCCGGTCAGCCCGACCGGAACGGCTGGCACCCGCCGGGGCGGAGTGCTACCGAGCAATCTAGAGCCGGGTTAGCACTCAGTCAACGCGAGTGCCAGCCGACGCCGGGCGTCCGCACCCGCGTGGGCGCCGAGCCGCACCGCCGAGCGTCGTGCGTGCGAGGATCGGGCCCGTGGATCCGGAGACGCTGTCGCTGCTGCTCAGCCCCGACGGCTGGGCCCTGCTCGGGGCGCTCCCGCCGTACGACGAGCGCCTCGCGCTCCCCCTCGGCGAGCGGCTCCGCAAGGAGGGCCTGGACCCGCGGCTCGTCGCCGGCGCGCTGACCCAGTCGCGCCTGCGGGCGCAGGGCCGCGCGAAGTTCGCCGACTTCGCCGACGGCATGCTCTTCACCCCGGCGGGGCTCGAGCAGGCCACCCGGCTCACGGTCGGCGCCCGCCACGCGCGGCGCTACCAGGCCGCCGGCTGCACGCGCGTCGCGGACCTGACCTGCGGCATCGGCGGGGACGCGATGGCGATGGCAGCCCTCGGCCTCGGCGTGCTGGCCTGCGACGTGGACGAGCTCACCGCGGCGATCGCCACCGTCAACCTGCGGCACTTCCCCGAGGCGACCGTCCGGCACGCCGACGGCCTGGCGCTCGATCTCGCGGCCGAGGGCGTCGACGGCGCGTTCGCCGACCCGGCCCGACGGACCGCCGAGGGCCGGCG
>JAEZZV010000363.1 GCA_023418375.1 Actinomycetes bacterium
GGCGAGCACCGTCCGGACGGCATCGGGGTCGAGGTACGGCAGCGCGTGGACGGCCACCGGGCCGTGCTCGTCGCGCAGCACCACGGGTTGGCCGACGTCGGCGACGCGCGCGCGCAGGTGCACGCCGGGCCGCATGAGCTCGGCGCCGAAGCCCAGCCGGATCGCCGAGTCGTGGTTCCCGGGGGTGACGACCACCGCGGCGGTCTCGCTCAGCCGCCGCAGCACGTCCGCCAGCAGCGCCACCGCCTCGACGGGCGGCACGGCGCGGTCGTACACGTCGCCCGCGACGACCACGGCGTCCACGGACTCGGCCCGCACCACCTCGACCAGGTGGTCGCAGAACGCCGCCTGGTGCCCCAGCAGGTCCACACCGTGCAGGGTGCGACCGAGGTGCCAGTCGCTGGTGTGGAGCATCCGCATGCCCGGAACCGTACGGCCGGCCGCCGACAGCCGAGACGCCCCACGCCGTCCGGCCGCGGTCCTCCCGGGACCCGGCCCGGGAATGGCAGGATCCCGGGTGAGATCTGCCCGCAACGGTCAAGACGCCCCGCGCCCTGGCCGATGACGCTCGCAGCGTCCCCCGGCGCCGGTGCCTCGTGCCCGGAGACGGTGGGACGGTCACGGTGAGGCCACAGGAGGACCCATGCAGTCGCCCGACGAGTCCGGTCGTCAACTCCACCTCGTGCCCAGCGATCCCGAGGGCTACCCGACCTTGCAGACGCCGTTCCACGACCTCGACGAGTACGTGCGCCTGCCGCGCATGGAGGGCCTCGTCCTGTCGCCGGACGGGTCCCGGCTCGTCACCCAGGTCTCCACGCTGAACGCCGACGGCACCAAGACCCACACCGCGCTGTGGGAGGTCTACCCGACGCGCGCCAGGCCGGCCCGCCGCCTCACGCGCAGCGCCGAGGGCGAGACCGGCGCGGCCTTCACCCCGGACGGCGACCTGCTGTTCACCTCGGCCCGCCCCAACGCGGACGCCGCCGACGACGAGAACGACAAGAAGACCCCCGCGCTGTGGGTCCTCCCCGCCGGCGGCGGCGAGGCGCGGATCGTCGCCTCCCGCCCGGGTGGCGTCCACCAGGTCAAGACGGCGCAGCGGTCACCCGCCGTCGTCTTCACCACCCGGATGCTCCCGCGGGCCGCCGACGGCGCCGCCGACGACCGCCTGCGCACCCTGCGCAAGGAGAAGAAGGTCTCCGCCGTCCTGCACGACGGCTACCCCGTGCGCTACTGGGACCACGACCTCGGCCCGGACGCCCCGCACCTGCTCGGCTGGCACTTCCGCGCCGGCGACGACGTTGCGCGCTCGGTCGAGGTGGCGAGCCTGTCGGTCGAGCACCTCAAGGTCAGCGACCTGACTCCGACGCCCGGGCAGGCGCTGCTCGAGGCCGAGTTCGACCTCGCCCCGGACGGGACGTTCGTCGTCTCGACCTGGTCCGTGCCGACCGGCCGGGGCGCGTCGCGCACGCAGCTCGTGCGGATCGACATCGACACGCAGCAGCGCACGGTCCTCGTGGACGACGTCGACGCCGACCTGTTCGCGCCCGTCATCTCCCCCGACGGCGCGCTGGTGGCCTACCGCCGTGAGTCGCACTGCACCCCGACGACGGCGCCGCGCATCACGCTGGAGCTCCTCGACCTGAGCGACCCGGACGCCCAGCCGCGCCGGCTCGTCGACGACTGGGACCGCTGGGTCACCTGCCACCAGTGGCTGCCCGACGGCGCCGGCCTGCTCGTGGTCGCCGACCAGGACGGGCGCGCGCCCGTCTTCCACATCGACCTGGCCGACCAGCCCGAGGGCACGGTCACCCAGCTCACGCACGACGACCACGTGTACTCCGACCTGCAGATCGCGCCCGACTCGTCGGTCGTCTACGCGATGCGCGCGTCGTACCTCGCGCCCGCCCACCCGGTCCGCATCCAGCTCGTCGCCGACGAGAACCGGCCCCGCGGCACGGTCACCGTGCTGCGGGCGCCGGCCGCGCCGCCGACGCTGCCCGGCTGGCTCACCGAGGTGCGCACCACCGCGGGCGAGGGCGCCGACTCCCGCGAGGTGCGCGGCTGGCTCGCCATGCCCGACGGCGCCACCGCGGCCGAGCCCGCCCCCCTTCTCCTGTGGGTGCACGGCGGGCCGCTGAGCTCGTGGAACTCCTGGTCGTGGCGCTGGAACCCCTGGCTGATGGTCGCCCAGGGCTACGCCGTCCTGCTCCCCGACCCGGCCCTGTCCACCGGGTACGGGCAGGACTTCATCCAGCGCGGCTGGGGCCGCTGGGGCAAGGACCCGTACACCGACCTCATGGCCATCACCGATGCGACGGTGGCCCGCGAGGACGTCGACTCGACGCGCACGGCTGCGATGGGCGGCTCGTTCGGCGGCTACATGGCCAACTGGATCGCCGGTCACACCGACCGATTCGACGCGATCGTCACGCACGCGAGCCTGTGGGCGCTGGACCAGTTCGGCCCGACGACGGACGTGGCCTACTACTGGCGCCGCGAGATGACCCCGGAGATGGCGCTGGAGAACAGCCCGCACCGGTTCGTCGGCGACATCCGCACCCCGATGCTCGTCGTGCACGGCGACAAGGACTACCGGGTGCCGATCGGCGAGGGCCTGCGGCTCTGGTACGACCTGCTCTCGTCCTCCGGCCTGCCCGCCGACGACGACGGCACGACCGTCCACCGGTTCCTGTACTTCCCGGACGAGAACCACTGGGTGCTCACGCCGCAGCACGCGAAGGTCTGGTACCAGGTGGTGAGCGGCTTCCTCGCCGAGCACGTGCTGGGCACGGGCGCCCAGGAGCTTCCGGAGACCCTGGGCTGAGGTCGGTCGGCGTCAGACGCTGAAGAGTCGGAGGGTTCGCATCACCCCGTGA
>JAEZZV010000365.1 GCA_023418375.1 Actinomycetes bacterium
GGGTCATGCAGGTGCTGTCCCGCCGCACCAAGAACAACCCCGTCCTCATCGGCGAGCCCGGCGTCGGCAAGACCGCCGTCGTCGAGGGCCTGGCCCAGGACATCGTGCGCGGCGACGTGCCCGAGACGCTCAAGGACAAGCAGCTCTACACGCTCGACCTGGGCGCCCTGGTGGCCGGCTCCCGCTACCGCGGTGACTTCGAGGAGCGCCTGAAGAAGGTGCTCAAGGAGATCCGCACGCGTGGCGACATCATCCTGTTCATCGACGAGATCCACACCCTGGTGGGCGCCGGTGCCGCCGAGGGTGCGATCGACGCGGCGAGCATCCTCAAGCCGATGCTGGCCCGCGGCGAGCTGCAGACCATCGGTGCGACGACCCTCGAGGAGTACCGCAAGTACGTCGAGAAGGACGCCGCGCTCGAGCGCCGGTTCCAGCCCATCCAGGTGGCCGAGCCGACGCTGCAGCACGCGATCAACATCCTCAAGGGCCTGCGCGACCGGTACGAGGCGCACCACCGCGTCTCGATCACCGACGGCGCCCTGGTGGCCGCGGCGACGCTGGCCGACCGGTACGTCAACGACCGGTTCCTGCCGGACAAGGCGATCGACCTCATCGACGAGGCGGGCGCGCGCCTGCGCATCCGCCGGATGACGGCCCCGCCGGAGCTGCGCGAGCTGGACGAGGCGATCGCCCAGGCGCGCCGCGACAAGGAGTCGGCGATCGACGAGCAGGACTTCGAGAAGGCCGCCCGCCTGCGCGACACCGAGAAGCAGCTCACCGCGCAGCGGATCGACAAGGAGAAGGCCTGGAAGTCCGGCGACCTCGACACGGTCGCGGAGGTCGACGAGGAGCTCATCGCCGAGGTGCTGGCGCTGTCCACGGGCATCCCCGTGTTCAAGCTCACCGAGGAGGAGTCCAGCCGCCTGCTCCGCATGGAGGAGGAGCTGCACAAGCGCGTCGTCGGCCAGCACGAGGCCATCAAGGCGCTGTCGCAGGCGATCCGCCGCACGCGGGCCGGCCTCAAGGACCCCAAGCGCCCCGGTGGGTCGTTCATCTTCGCGGGCCCGACGGGCGTCGGGAAGACCGAGCTCGCCCGCACGCTCGCGGAGTTCCTGTTCGGTGACGAGGACGCGCTCATCCAGCTCGACATGAGCGAGTTCTCCGAGAAGCACACGGTGTCGCGCCTCTTCGGCTCGCCCCCCGGCTACGTCGGCTACGACGAGGGCGGCCAGCTCACCGAGAAGGTGCGCCGCCGGCCGTTCTCGGTGGTCCTCTTCGACGAGGTCGAGAAGGCGCACGCGGACATCTTCAACTCGCTGCTGCAGATCCTGGAGGACGGTCGCCTGACCGACGCCCAGGGCCGCGTGGTCGACTTCAAGAACACCGTGATCATCATGACCACCAACCTGGGCACCCGGGACATCGCCAAGGGCCTGCAGACCGGCTTCCAGGCCGGCGGCGACCTGTCGACGTCCTACGAGCGGATGAAGGCCAAGGTCAACGACGAGCTCAAGCAGCAGTTCCGGCCCGAGTTCCTCAACCGCGTCGACGACACGATCGTCTTCCCGCAGCTCAGCCAGGACGAGATCATCCAGATCGTCGACCTGATGATCGCCAAGGTCGAGCAGCGGCTGAAGGACAAGGACATGGGCCTGGTGCTCACGCCCGCGGCCAAGCAGCTGCTCGCCGAGAAGGGCTACGACCCGGTCCTCGGCGCCCGGCCGCTGCGCCGCGCGATCCAGCGGGAGATCGAGGACGCCCTGTCCGAGAAGATCCTGTTCGGCGAGCTGCGCCCCGGTCAGACCGTGACGGTCGACGCCCAGGGCGAGGGCATCCTCGGCGAGTTCGTCTTCTCGGCGAGCGGTGAGGGTACCGGCGCGGGCTCGGGCGACCCGGAGCCGGTGGCGGTCTCCTCGATGCCGCCGCTCACGACGACGGACGAGGGCACGAGCGCCTCCGCCTCCTGACGGGCGACGTGCTACGCGACGAGGCCCCGGGTCACGCGACCCGGGGCCTCGTCGCGTCACGGGGGTCGGCTCACCCGCCGTTGCCGGCCGCGACCCGCTCGGCGATCGCCGCGGCGTACGCGTCGAACTCGGCCCGGTGGTCGTCGTAGAAGCGCGCCTGGTGCTCGATCTCGACCTCGAGGAGGGCGTCGGCGTACCCGGACGCCGTGCGGCAGTCGACGTCGGCGACGGCCATCGCGATCTCGCGCTCGGCGAGCTCCTGCTTGGCCTGCAGGGCGGCGAGCCCGAGCTTGACCGAGGGGTCGGTCACCTCGGCGATCTCGCCCTGGAGGGCGATGATCCGGGCATCGAACTCGTCGCGGATCGCCAGCATCGCGTCCCCGGTGAAGACGTTGTCGCCCGGCGTCAGCAGGTCGGGGAAGCCGGCGTCGGCCATGCAGGAGGACCATGCCTCGTGCAGCGCGACGACGCGGTCGTCGGACTGGATCGCCTCCCGCATCGCCATCTCCTCCTCGAAGAAGACCTGCGGGTCGAAGGCGCCGCTCGCCTCGAGCACGGCGCCCGCGCGCGCCTGGGCCTCGGCGAAGCAGCCCTGCGGGGCGGCGGCCTGCGGGTCGCTCGCGTCCACGTCCTCGGGTGAGCCCCAGAGCGCACGGTCGTACTCGGTGCGCGCCTCGGGCGTCAGCGACTCCACGTAGAGGGTGTTGGGGTCGTCGAGCTGCGCCGCGGACATGGCGTAGTAGCCCATGTCGTCGGTGGTGATGCCGAAGCCGAACTGCTCGGCGTACTCGCGCGTGCCCCGTTCGAGGCCGAGGTCGGCCGCGGTCGGGACCTCCTCGAGCTCGTCGCTCGGGACGATCGGCGTGTACTCGAACCCGAGCGCGTTCATGCAGGCGGCGACATCCTCCTGGAGCGCGGTGTGCTGGTCGATGGCGTCCCCCATGTCGCGGAGCGCGCTCATCTCGTCGAAGAACGCGTCGACCGCGCCCCGGGCCGTGTCGCCGGCCGGTGACTCCGTGGGGCGGGAGGCGTCGTCCGGTGTCCCCCCGTCAGCGGAGCAGCCCGCGCAGAGGACTGCGACCACCGTTGCTGCCAGCACGCCCGCGCGTCGGGTCCGTGCATCCGTCCGCTTCCTGCCGCCCATGTCGGCACGATAGGAGCCCGGGTGGCCGGAGGGCGGCTTTGCCCTCAGGAGTTCACGACGTCTGCGTCGAACCCGAGGCCGTCGTCCTCATGCACCTCGAACGCCTCGAGGGTGGCGTCGGCGAGCACCGCGTCGACCAGCGCCCGCGGGCCACCCACGACCGTGGAGTCCAGGTCGATCTCCGTGGCGACGCACCACGTACGGTCGGCCGGCCAGAGCAGGTTCGGCGTCTGGCCCCAGAAGCCGAGCTCGCCCGCGGCGAAGAACGGCAGGACGCCACGCACCGGGCCACGGAAGAGGAGGTACGCCCGCCCGGGCAGCTCAAGGCGGGGAGCGGCCATCACCTCGGGCCCGAACGCAGGCGGGGGGTGCTCGACGGTCGCCCCGAGCGGGCCGGCGCTGAGGACGCCGACCGCGGATCCGCCCTGGACCCAGCCGTAGCCCTCCCAGATCGCGGCGACCACCTCCGCCTCGACGCCCCCGTCCGTCTGCGCGGCGAGGACCTCGAGCAGCGCCGGGAACTGCTCGGCGTCGAGCTGCCCGTCGCCGGCGTGCCAGTCGCCCTGCACGGCCCACGGCTCGCCCGTCCACCGGACCAGGCGCCAGAACTGCGCGAGCGGGTGCACGGTGGTGCCGTACGCCGCGGCGACGTCGGCCCAGCGTCGCAGGGCGCCTGCGCCGTCCGACGCGCGGTGCAGGACCCGCGCGTAGGCCGGGAAGCCGCGCGGGACCAGGCCGGTGACGGTGGCCCCGAACGGCCCGAGCCGCTCCCGGATCCACGCCCCGGCGCTGGGGTCGGGCTCGTGCCGCAGGGTCGCGTCGGGCATGGGTCGATGGTGGGCCATGCCGCAGGCGTGGTCGAGGCCATTCGCGGCCGCCGGTGACGTCCGCCGCCGCCGCGGCCCTCGGCCGGCGCGCTCGCGACGTCGGCGGGCCGAGGATCGGGACGTGCGGGCACGAGCATGTGCCCGCCGGATGTCTAGGGTGTGACCAGGTCCATCGGTCGATGAGAGGAATGGCCGCCGTGCCCCGCCTGACGCTCGAGGTCGCCCTCGTCGTGCGCGTCGCCTTCGACGGTCGCGACCTGTTCACCTACATCCACCTGCCCGACGAGACCGCCGCCCAGGCGCCGCGCCCGTACCTGCACCCGATGCGGGCGCTGAGCGGCGAGGTCGTCTCGCTCGCCCGCCCGCACGACGCCCCGTGGCACCGCGGGCTCTCGTTCGCGGTGCCGCGCGTCGGGCCGCACGACTTCTGGGGCGGCCCGGGCGCGGACGGCGACCGCGGCTCGATCGACCACCAGAACTTCACGGAGATCCGCGAGCGGATGGACCACGTCGCGTTCGGGCACGAGCTCGTGTGGCACGGGCGCTCGCGCACGGGGCTCGACACCGGACCGGAGCTGGTCCGTGAGCGCCGCAACCTGCGGGTCGCGATCGTCGCCGAGGACGCCTGGGTGCTCACGTGGGAGTCCGAGCTGACGAACGTCAGCGGCGCGGACCTGCCGCTCGCCGGCGCCGACGGCGCGGACCCCGGGGCCGGCGGACTGCTCTGGCGCGGCCCGCGCTCGTTCACCGGCGGTACGCTCCTGCTGCCCGACGGCGCCGCGCAGGGAGCCGCGCACGGCCGCGCGGCCGCGTGGGCCGGGTTCACGGG
>JAEZZV010000374.1 GCA_023418375.1 Actinomycetes bacterium
CGCCCCGGGCCCGGGGACCGCCCACGTGGTCGCGTGCACGACGTCGGCCCCGCGCGCGACGCGCGGGCGGCGCAGCCGCGACCACGCCTCGTACAGGACCGGCCGCGGCAGCGGCGAGTGCCGGACCCGCACCCCGAGACCGGCGTCGCCCGTCCCGCGGGCAGCGACACCCGTCGGGCGCACCCCGGCCGACGGCAGCGCGGCCACCAGCTCCCGGATGTACGACCCGGACCCGCCGGGTACGGGCTGCCACAGCTGCTCCACGGTCAGGGCGACGTCCACGCCCGCGAGCCTAGACTCACGGGCGTGCCCTCCCCCGCGTCGATCCGTGCCGTCGTCGTCACCTGGAACGGGGCGCACCTGCTGCCCGACTGCCTGGACTCGCTGCGCGCGCAGACCGTGGCGGACGAGCTGGAGGTGCTCGTCGTCGACAACGCGTCCGCCGACGGCACCGCAGCCCTGCTCGCGCAGCGGTACCCGGACGTCCGGGTGCTCCGCACGGAGACGAACCTCGGGTTCGCGGGCGGCGCCGCGCTCGGCACGCAGGGCTTCGCAGGCGACTGGCTCGTGCTGCTGAACAACGACGCCACGTTCGCCCCCGACGCCGTCGAGCGGCTCCGTGCGGCGGCCACCGCACCCGGCGGCGACGACGTCGGAGCGGTCACGGCCCGCATCCTGCTCGCCGAGCCGGACGGGAGCGCGCCGCGGCGGGTCAACTCGACCGGCAACGTCGTCACGCGGGCGGGCACGGGCACGGACCGCGACTGGCTGACCCCCGTCGGCGAGGAGTCCACCGACCCGGACGTGTTCGGCTTCTGCGGCGGGGCCGCGCTGCTGCGGCGCTCGGCGCTCGAGCAGGCCGGGGGCTTCGACGCCGAGCTGTTCCTCTACTACGAGGACACGGACCTGTCGTGGCGTCTGCGCGCGGCCGGTTGGCGGGTCGTCTACGCCTCGGACGCGGTCGCCGTGCACCGGCACGCGGCGAGCTCGGACGCCGACTCGCCCCTCTTCCGTTACCAGAACACCCGTAACTCGCTGACGGTGTTCACCCGGCACGCCCCGCTCGGGGTCGTCGTCGCCTCCGCGGCCCGGCAGCTCGTGGGGCTGCTGCGGACGGTCGTGCGCTCCGGCCCGCGCGACCCGCTCACCCGAGCCCGGTACCGGGGGCTGCGCGACTGGGCGCGACGCCTCCCACGCACCCGCACGGAGCGGCGCGCGATCTGGGACGAGGCGGCGGTCCCGCGTGCCGCGGTCGCACGGTACCTGGCACCCCGATGACGCCTGATCCGGTGCCCCCCGCGGCGTGAGCCGTCGGGCTCACGCACAGCGAGGACCGGTAGGCTCAGCCGTCGGCTCCCCTGACCTTTGTGAGGCGTTCTCTTGGTGCAGTTCTGCAGCATCGCGGCCGGGATCGACCCCGCCGCGCTGCGCGTCACGGTCGACGACGTGCGGCGGTTGCACCCCGACGCGGCCGTCGCGGTGCTCGACGTCGACGGCGGCTGCGCCGACTGGTCCGACGTCGAGGTGCTCAGCCCCGCCGACGTCGCGATCCCGGACGCGGTGCTGCACGGCGCCGCCCTGCTCGCCAACCCCCCGCTGCTGCGCTCGTGGCTGCTCCCCCGCCTCCTCACGCACGTCTCCGCGCGCGGTGTCGTGGCCGTGCACGTCGCGGCCGGCGTCAGGCTGCTCGCCCCGCTGACCCCGCTGGTCGAGGCGGCACGTGCGCGTGGCCTGGCTCTCGTCGCACGTCGGGACGCCCTGCCCCCGCACGACCGCCGCAGCCCCTCGTCCAGGGACGTCGTCGCCGCCGGCCCGTTCCGCGAGTCGGTCGTCGCCGCGAACGGTGCCGCGCGGGCGCACCTGGAGCAGTGGACCGCCGAGTCCGACCTGGGCAACCCCGGTGCCTGGCAGGCGTTGGCGGCCGTGTGCGACCCCGCGGTCCTGCCCGCCCGCACCCTGCTCTCACGGTGGAGCCTCGACCCGGGGACCGAGGTGCGCTCGACGGACGGCGTCGTGACCGCCGACGGCACGACCGTCCTGGCCGTCGACCTGACCGAGCTCGACCCCGAGCGACCCTGGCTGCTCGCCGAGACCGGCGCCGACACCGCACGGGCGCGACTGACCGACCACCCCGTCGTGCGCGAGCTCGTCGAGCGATCGGCCGCGGAGCTCCTCGACGCCGCCCGGCGGGTCGGCGAACGCCCCGAACCGCCGTTCTCCCGGACGGCCGACGGGCTCGGCGTCGACTCGGCGATGCGTCGCGCGTTCGGCGAGGCGGTGCTCGACGTGCCCGACGACGCGCCCGTCCCGCCGGATCCGTTCGACCCCGCCGACCCCGCCGCGTTCACCCGGTGGCTCGACGAGGTCGTCACCGACGGCATCCCCCTGACCCGCTACCTCATGGCCCTCTACGAGGACCGGGAGGATCTGCGCCGCGAGTTCCCCCACGTCCCGGGCTCCGACAGCGCGCGGTTCGTCGACTGGCTGGACCGGCACGCCCGGCACGAGAACGACTACGCCGTGGCCCTGCTCGAGTCGGGCTCCAGGATCGCCCGCGCCTCGGCCTCGTCAGGACGGCAGACCCGTCGACCGACCGGCCTGAACGTCGTCGGCTACCTGCACGGCGAGCTCGGCATCGGTGAGTCCGCCCGGCTCATGCTGCAGGCGATCGCCACCACGCCGGTGCCGTACTCCACGATCTCGGTCGGGCGCCATCTGCAGTCCCGCCAGGGCACCCGCCTGGGCCGGCTCGCGGGCGAGCCCGAGCAGTTCGACGTGACCCTGCTGTGCGTCAACGCGGACCAGACCGGTGCCGCGTTGGCCGCCGAGCCCGACCTGCTGCGGTCTCGCTACCGGATCGGCATGTGGTACTGGGAGGTCGAGGACTTCCCCGCGACGATGCACGGTGGCTTCGGGCACGTCGACGAGGTCTGGGTGGCGTCCGACTTCGTGCGCGACGCGATCGCCCGGCACACCGACCTGCCGGTGCTGACGGTGCCGCCGCCGCTGCCGCAGGCCGCCGACCGGACCAGCCTGACGCGCACCGACCTCGGCCTGCCCGAGGACCGACCGGTCGTCCTGTTCTCGTTCGACTACCTCAGCACCGCGGAGCGCAAGAACCCGCTGGGCGCCGTCGAGGCGTTCCGTCGCGCGTTCGCACCCGGCGAGGGTCCCGTCCTGGTGATCAAGTCCATCAACGCGGACAAGCGCGTCGGTGACGCCGAGCGGCTCCGCCTGCGCGTCGCCGACGAGCCGGACGTGCTGCTGATCGACGAGTACCTCAGCGCCGCGGCGCGGGACGCGCTCGTGCAGCACTGCGACGCGTACCTGTCGCTGCACCGGTCGGAGGGCCTCGGGCTGACCATCGCCGAGGCGATGGCCTACGGCAAGCCCGTGATCGCCACCGGCTACAGCGGCAACCTGCAGTTCATGACGCCCGAGAACTCGTTCCTCGTGCCCTGGCGCCCCACCGTGGTACCGGAGCACTGCGAGCCGTACCCCGTCGGCACGCGGTGGGCGGACCCTGACCTCGACGCCGCCGCGGCCGCGCTGCGCACGGTCGTGGACGACCCGGCGCTCGCGACCGCCAAGGGACAGCGCGCCGCGTACGACGTCCGTGAGCGGCACTCGGCCACCGTCGCCGGCGCCCGGATCGCCGCCCGCCTGGCGACCGTGCGCGCCGAGCTGCCTCGCGCGGTGTGGCGC
>JAEZZV010000011.1 GCA_023418375.1 Actinomycetes bacterium
GGCCGATGCCGGGCACTGACGGGGTGCGCCGGGGCGGCCGGCGCCCGCCCGTGGACGACCGCGCCGTCAACGCCAACGACGTCCTCGCGTTCCTCGTCGAGCTCGCGGCGCTCGCGGTGCTCTGCGCCTGGGGCTTCCACGTGGGCAGCTCGACGCCGGTGCGCCTGCTCCTCGGGCTCGGCCTGCCGCTGGTCGCCGCCCTGGTGTGGGGGCTGTTCGCCGCGCCACGCGCGCGCTACGACGTGCCCGCGCTGCGGCTCGCGACGAAGCTCGTCGTGCTCGGTGGCGCGGCGGCCGCGTCCTTCGGCGTGCTGCCGTTCGGCCTGGCCGTCGCTCTCGCCGTCGTCGTCGCGGCCAACCTGACCCTCATGTACGTGGGGCCGTTCGCCCGCTGAGCCGTCAGGCCGACCCCGCCGGCTTGGTCGCCCGGACGATCGCGCCGTGCAGCCCGTCGGCCACCTCGTGCGTGAAGGCCACCTCCGCGTCGGCGAAGCCGGCCGCCGCGAGCAGGTCCAGGTACTCGGCGCGGGACAGGGCGCCGGCGATGCAGCCGACGTAGCTGCCGCGCTCGGCGCGCTCGGCGGGGGAGAGGTGGTCCTCCGCGACGACGTCGGACACCCCGAAGCGGCCGCCCGGCCGCAGCACGCGGAACGCCTCCCGCAGGACCGCGGGCTTGTCGACCGACAGGTTGATGACGCAGTTGGAGATGATCACGTCGATCTGTGCGTCGGCGAACGGCAGGTCCTCGATGCTGCCCTCGCGGAACTCGACGTTCGTGGCGCCGGCCTTGGCGGCGTTCGCGCGGGCGAGCTGGAGCATCTCGGGGGTCATGTCGACGCCGTAGGCGAAGCCCGTCGTCCCGACGCGGCGCGCGGAGAGCAGGACGTCGATGCCGCCGCCGGAGCCGAGGTCGAGCACGACGTCCCCCTCGCGCAGCTCCGCGACGAGGAGGGGGTTGCCGCAGCCGAGGGATGCCTCGACGGCCTCGGCGGGCAGGTCCGCGACGTCCGTCGCGTCGTACAGGCCCGCGCCGAACAGCTCGACCGCCTGCGGGCCGGTCGGCCCGCAGCAGCTCGACCCGGAGGCGGGGGCGGCGTCGTCGAGCGCCTCGAGGGCGCGGGCCGGCCCGCAGCACCCCTCGCCGACGGCCGTCGCGGCGCGGGCGTAGCGCTCGCGCACCTGGAGGGTGAGGTCGTCGGCCTGGTTGCTCACGGGATCCTCCATAGATTGACGGGCGTCGATGGCCCATCCTCACCTACATATCGGTGTTCGTCAATGTATTCGTGACCTTGGTCCCTCGGAGCCGGGCGACTCCAGCTCTACGTTTCGAACGTGACTGGTTCAAGCGCCGTTGATGTGTCGAGGGACTGCGCGCCGGCCCGCGAGCAGCGGATCGAGCTCCTGCAGGCCGTCGCGGACCCGGTGCGCTGGGCCGTGCTCGAGGAGCTCGGCACCGCGACCCGCTGCGTCTGCGACCTCCGCGAGCGCGTCCCGGTGCCGGCGAACCTGCTCAGCTACCACCTCAAGGTGCTGCGCGACGCCGGCCTGGTGACCGCCTCCCGCCGCGGCCGGTGGATCGACTACACGCTGGCCGACGACGCCCGTCGGCGCATGCAGGCGGCGCTGCCCGGCGGCGCGGGGGAGGGGGCCGCGTGAGCGTCGCCGAGCGCCTCCGGGCGCGCACGCCGCTGCGCCGATGGGCCGGGCTGGGCCTCGCGCTCGTTCTGTGGGTTGCGCTCTACCAGGCGAACGAGCCGTTCTGGGACTGGCTGGTCGGCGACCTCGTCGGCCTGGACCTGGAGGGTCGCCTCGGATCCGGGGTCCACTTCTTCTTCTACGACTCGGTGAAGATCGCGCTGCTGCTGGTCGGGATCATCTTCGGTGTCACCGTGCTGCGCTCCTTCATGAGCGTCGAGCGGACGCGGGCGCTGCTGGGCGGCAAGCGCGAGGGCCTGGGCAACGTCATGGCCGCCGGGCTCGGCGTCGTGACCCCGTTCTGCTCCTGCAGCGCCGTCCCGGCGTTCATCGGGTTCGTCGCCGCGGGGGTGCCGCTCGGCGTGACGATGAGCTTCCTCATCGCCAGCCCGCTCATCAACGAGGTCGCGATCGCCCTGCTCTTCGGGCTCTTCGGGCCCGGGCCGACGCTGATGTACGTCGGGGCCGGTCTGGTCATCGCGATCGTCGCGGGGTTCGTGCTCGGGCGGCTGCGGATGGAGCGCTGGGTCGAGCCGTTCGTCTTCGAGACGCGCCTGGGCGGGAAGGTCGTCGACTCGACGGCGGGGCTCACCTGGGACGACCGGATCCAGATGGGCGTCGAGGAGGTCCTCACGATCCTGCGCAAGATCTGGCCGTTCCTGCTCGTCGGCATCGGGCTCGGCGCGGTCATCCACGGGTGGGCACCGGAGGACTTCTTCGCGACCTACGCGGGCGCGGACAACCCCTTCGCGGTGCTGGTCGCCGTCGCCATCGGCGTGCCGCTGTACTCGAACGCCGCGGGCGTGCTTCCGCTGGTGGACGCCCTGTACGACAAGGGGCTGCCGATGGGCACCCTGCTCGCCTTCATGATGGCGGTCGTCGCGCTCAGCCTGCCCGAGCTGGTCCTGCTCCGCCGCGTCCTGGCGCCCCGGCTCATCGCGACCTTCGTCGGCGTCGTCGCCACGGGGATCGTGGCGGTCGGTTACCTGTTCAACGCCGTCCTCGGCTGACGGCGACCACGAGAGAGAAGGAACGATGAAGATCAAGGTCCTCGGCCCCGGTTGTGCCAACTGCGTCAACCTCGAGAAGGCGACGCGCGAGGCCGTCGCCGCCCTCGGCGTCGACGCCGAGATCGAGAAGGTCACGGACTACGCCGAGATCGCCGCCTACGGCATCATGCGGACGCCCGGCCTGGTCGTGGACGAGGAGGTCGTGCTCTCCGGGCGCGTGCCGACCGCCGCGGCCGTGCGGGCGATCCTCGAGCCGATGATCGCCGGGGGTGCCCGATGAGCGCCGTGACCACCACCCCGAGCATCGGCTTCGTGGGCGCGGGCCGGGTCGCCCGCATCCTGGTCGGCGGCTGGGCGCGCGCCGGCGTGCTGCCGACCGACATCCGCGTCACGGACCCCGACGCCGCGGCGGTCGAGCGGCTCCTCGCCGTCGAGTCCACGGTCCGGGCGGTCGAGCCGGCGGACGTCGCCGCCGCCGACGTCGTCCTCGTCGGCGTGCACCCGCCGGTCATGGCCCAGGTCGTGGCGGACCTCGCCCCGATGCTGGGTCCGGGCACCGTGGTCGTGTCGCTCGCGCCGGTCGCCCGGATCGCGACGCTCGCCGCGGCCGTCGGCGACCGGCAGCTCGCCCGCGTGATCCCCAACGCCCCGTCGCTCGTGGGTGCCGGGTTCAACCCGGTCGCCTTCGGCGCGACGGCCACGCCGGAGACCCGCGCCCTGGTCCTGGGCCTGCTCGCGCCGCTCGGCGAGGCGCCGGAGGTCGCCGACGAGGACCTCGAGGCCTACGCCGTCCTCACCGCCATGGGCCCGACGTACCTGTGGAAGCAGCTGTACGCGCTGCTCGACGTCGCGGAGGGGGCGGGTCTGGCGCGCGACGCCGCGGCGCACGCCCTCGAGGCGATGGTCACCGGGGCGCTGCGGACGATGGCGGACGCCGGCCTCGCGCCCGAGGCCGTCCAGGACCTCATCCCGGCCAAGCCGCTCGCCGAGCCGGTGGCCACGATGAGCGCCGCCTACGGCCAGGTGCTCCCCGCCCTGCACGCCAAGCTCAGCGGCCGGGTGGCCGCATCGGCCTGACGTCGCGGCCGCGCGCATCGGCCGGGTGAGGGAGGGGTGTCATGGACACCGGGACGCTGGTCGTCGTCGCGGTCGGCCTGCTCGCGCTCTCGGTCGCCTCGGGGATGCTCGGGCTCGGCGTCGCGTTCGCCGCGGTGCCGTTCCTGGGCTTCTTCATGGGCGACCTGGTGCACGAGGTGCAGCCGCTGAGCCTGTTCCTCAACGGAGTCACGGCCATCTTCGCCGCGGTCGGCTTCGCCAGGAGCGGCCTGGTCGCCTGGCGGCCCGCCCTGATGCTCACCGTCGTGACGGCGGCCGGCGCCCCCCTGGGCTCGTGGCTGGCGCAGGGGACCGGCCAGGCGTGGCTCTGGGCCCTCTACCTGGTTGCCGTGGGATACCTCGCCTTCCGGATGTTCCAGAAGGGAGGGGGCCCGAGGGAGGGCGCCGCCGAGCATCCCCGGCTCGGCCTGGCCCTGATCCTTGCGGTGCCGATCTCGGTCGTCGCGGGCCTGCTCGGCGTGGGGCCGGGGTTCCTCTTGATGCCGGTGCTGATCCTCGCCGGGTACGAGCCGAAGCTCGCGGCCGGCATCAACGCCGTCGCCGTGACGATGCCGTCGTTCACCGCGCTCGTCCCGCACCTGGGCACCGCCGAGGTCGACCTGCGCGTGGCCGCCGTCCTGGTGGTCGTCGGCGCGGCCGGGTCCTTCCTCGGCGCCCGGCTGACCAGCCGGTTCGTCTCCGGACCCACGCTCAAGCGGGTGTTCGGGATCCTCATCGTGGTCATGACGGCCGTGAAGGTCGTGACGCTCGCGACGGGGTAGTGCGGCGGCGGCGGTCAGCGCACCGGGCGGCCTGGTGGCCCCGGTGCGCTCACGCCGTCGGGCAGGCCCGGCCCTCCTCGCTGCGCCTGCGGGCGAGCCCGGCGGCGGCGACGCCCAGCGCCACGAGGGCGGGGCCCAGCGTGTGCGGGGCGGAGGCGACCAGGGCGACGGCTGCGACGACCGTCATCGCCGGCATCGCCGCGCACGGGGCACACCCGAGCGCGTCCCGTGCGCGCTCGCCGCGTACCGGCAGGTAGGTCGACAGGGTCGCGGCGCCGACGACGGCCGTCACGGCCACGGTCGCGAGCCAGGCGAGCGGCGCGTGCGACCATCCGCCACCGGCCGACGCGGCGAGGAGGAAGACGGC
>JAEZZV010000012.1 GCA_023418375.1 Actinomycetes bacterium
GGCCGGCATCGCGTCCGTGGGGACCACTCTCGCCCGGGCGGGTTCCGCCTGCGGCAGCGCCTCCGGCACCTCGGCGCGCGCCGCGGGGCTCGTGGTTCCGGGCGCCGGCGCAGCGGCGGGGTCCTCCGACGAGGCGCACGCCGCGCAGAGGCCCAGCACGGCCACGGCAGCGAGCACGCCTCCTCGGACGGTCCACGTGAGCATGGCCCCACTGTGCCGTGCGCCGCGCCCCGCCCGACGCCCTGACGAGGGTGAACCTGTCGACGCGCTCAGTCCGTCAGGTCGCGGATGACGGTGCCGACGATCCTTGGCACCGGCGGACGGCGTCAGCCCGCGCGCTCGAGGTCCGCGACCTCCGGTCCGGCGGTGAACCCCGCCGCCGCATAGGTGGCCACGGCGCCGGCGTTCGAGCTCTCCGCGCACACCACGGCGCTCGACGCACCGAGCTCCCGCAGCACGGCGGCCGCGGCCATCGAGACGGCGGTGCCGTAGCCGCGACCGCGATGCTCGCGGTGCACCCCCATCGGTTCCAGCAGGCCCGGTCGGCCCCGGCCCGCCGACCACGCGGTCGCCACGGCCACCGGCTCTCCGTTCCGGTCCAGCGCGACCACCGTGCGGGCCTGCGCGGACAGCGGTCCCGCCGCCATCGTGCGCCACCGGTCGCCGGTGCGGCGCACCTCGTCGGCCGTCGGCGCCGTGCCGCGGAAGGCCGACCAGTGGATCGCCGCCCAGACCTCGGCACTGTCGGCGTCGATCGTCTCCACGCGGACCGGGAGCTCGCCCACGGGGGCGGACAGATCCCGGCGGAACGGCGTCCACAGGTCGCCGGGCCGCCAGCCCTGCGCGGCGAGCACGGCCGACAGAAGCCCTGCACCCCGGGCCTCGACGCTCGCGCTCCCCGCAGGCAGGACCCCCAGACGCGCGTCCGCGAGGTCTCCCGCGATCTGCTCGGCCAGCTCGGCGTCGTGCACGCCCTCCGGCGCGACGGCGAGGCGCAGCAGCGAGGGACCGTCGAGGAGGCCGAGCGCGAGGAGCCTCCCGTCCCGCGACCAGGTGCGCAGCGCGTCGGCCGTCGCCTCGGCGCCTCTGGTCGAGTACCACCCGACGTCGCCGGGGTGCAGCTGGAGGGGCGCGCCGTCGACCTGCCAGGTGCCCAGCGTGTCCACGACGCCCGCCAGCGCGCCCACGGAGGGCCTACCGAGGTCGACGCTCATCCGTCGATCCCACCGGCCCGCCGCCGCCCCCGCACCCGCTCAGTCCGTCAGGTCGCGGATCACGTTGCCGACGATCCCCGGCACCGGCGGCCCGCCGCCCTGCGCGACGACCCCGCGGACCTCGTGGTTGTTCGCGTCCTTCATCTTGGCGTTGCTGACGCCCTTCTTGGTGTCGACGTGCTGGTCCCACGCGCGCACGTCGAGCATCTGGGCCTCGGTCTCGGCCTCGTGCCGGTGCCGCTTGTCCGAGTTCCGGTACCGCAGGTACATGAACCCGTAGAACAGGAAGCCCGAGAGGAAGAACAGCAGTCCGAAGGCCCGCGGGTCGCCCTCGGAGCTGCTGCCGGACGCGAGGACGGCCTGGCCGAGCATCGTGAGGCTCATCCGCCCACCACCAGGATGATCGTGCCGATGACCATGCCGATGACCTGCACCACCGTGGACACCGCGAGCAGCCGCGCCTTGTTGATCGGCACCGAGCCCATCGTCTCGCCGGTGCGCCCGTTGACCGCGACGTAGTGCAGGAACGCGGACCCGTTGCGCTTGCGCTCGTAGTAGCCGTACAGCCACACGGGCAGGTACGCGGACACCCACCGCTGCCCGACGACGTCGAGCCGCTCCGCGTCCCAGCGCACGCCGCGGCCGTAGTACTCGAGCGTCGCGTTCGCGTGGTAGCGGGCGACGTCGGCCGACTGCGCGTGGACCAGCGGCCCGAGGTGCTCGATGTTCGTGTCGCGCCGCTCCATCGTGAAGCCGGCCAGGTAGTTCGAGTCGTACTTCACCGCGTTGCGGGTGTCGAACGGCATGATCGAGTTGATGATGTTGTTCGTGTTCACCGCGGCCCGCTGGTCCAGGCGGCTGGCCGACGACTCGACCGTCAGGTCGTTGACGTGCAGGTCGAACTCGCGCGCCACCTGGTAGATCGCGACGTCGTACCGCGTCTGGCGGCTGTCCCCCACCTTCACGGTGTAGCGGCGCAGCTCGTGCTCACCGACGCCGCTCATCGCGGCGTGCGCGTTCACGTCGATGACCATGTACGGCAGGTACACGCCCATGACGTTCTCGGGCGCGAACTCCTTCTTGAACCGCGGGTGCGCGAAGAACTGCCGCTTCTTGACGAACTGCGTGATCCTCGCGACCGCATCCTGCTTCGGCACGCGGAACGGCAGGATCATGTCCGGCACCGCGCCGTTCGGGATCTGCTGGTTCATCGACAGCACGTTGCGGCACCAGTGGCAGCGTGCCTGCGTGCTGTGCTCCGTGTCGACGACAACGTCCGCCCCGCACGCGCTGCACTTGAACGTCAGCACCGTGTCGGTGGACTCGATCGTCGTCGCGCCCGACCCGAGCACCAGCCCACGCAGCTCGCCGATCGGCCCGTCCAGACCGAACGCCTCGAGCGCGTTCACGGCCTGCCACTCGTGCCGGCAGAACTCGCACCGCAGGAAGCCCGTCACGGGGTTCTGGGCGATCTCCGTCGCACCGCAGCGCGGGCACTTGGTCAGCCCGTCCTTGGCACCCGCGTCCGTGTGCACGACGCGCGGGGCGTCGTCGTCGGGCGGGGGCGGGGGT
>JAEZZV010000049.1 GCA_023418375.1 Actinomycetes bacterium
GGGCGGCTCCGGCGGCGCCACGGCGGGCGGCGTCGTGGCCGCGGCCGGGGGCTGCTCGCCGGTGACGTGGCGGCGCTCCTCCTCGCGGCGGCGGCGGCGCTCACCCCACTCCGGATGGGTCTGCTCAGACATCCTGACCTCGATACAGACGGTGCTTGGCGATGTACTGGACCACCCCGTCGGGGACGAGGTACCAGACCGGCTCACCGGCCTGGGCGCGCTCTCGGCAGTCCGTGGACGAGATGGCCAGTGCGGGGACCTCGAGCACGCTCACGGCGTGCGACGGCAGGCCCTCCACGGAGAGCGTGTGGCCGGGGCGGGTGACGGCCACGAAGTGCGCCATCTCCCACAGCTCCGCGACGTCCTTCCACGTGAGGATCTGCGCGAGCGCGTCGGCGCCGGTGATGAAGAACAGGTCGGCGTCCGGACGCTCGCGGCGCAGGTCGCGCAGCGTGTCGACGGTGTACGTCGGGCCGGGCCGGTCGATGTCCACCCGCGAGACGGTGAAGCGGGGGTTGGACGCGGTCGCGATGACCGTCATCAGGTAGCGGTGCTCGGCAGGCGTGACGCCGGGGTGGAGCTTGAAGGCGGGACGCCCCGTCGGGACGAAGACGACCTCGTCGAGGTCCAGGTCGGCCGCCGCCTCACTGGCGGCGACGAGGTGACCGTGGTGGATGGGGTCGAACGTGCCGCCCATCACCCCGATCCTCGGCCGTGACTCCGTCATCCGCTCTGCCTGTCCTCCGTGTCCGGGCGCGCAGGGGCGCCCACGCGTCGTAAGCCTGGGCTAGTTCCGGTGTCCGCTGTTGCGGAAGGCGTAGGTGACGAGCAGCAGCGCGACGAGCGCACCGAAGCCCAGCAGCCCGACCGCGACCGGCGGGAGTCCCGTCGCCTCCGCCTCGGCGGCAGCCAGCAGGGCAGCGTGCACGTCGACCTCCAGGGGGCTCGGTTCTCGTGGACGTCGTGCTCGATCGATCCTCGCGCGACGGTCGCCCCAGTGTCGCACGAGCGCCCAAGGCCGTGGCACCACGAACCTCCGCGAGGGCACCGGTCAGAGCACCCGAACCCGGACGCACCGGGCGGTACCGACCGGGTGAAGGTCGGGCGAACGCGCGGAAACCGGCGGAACGGACGCGCTCAGGCCCTGACCTGGCCCTCCCCGGTCACGACCCACTTCGTGGTGGTCAGCTCGGCCAGGCCCATCGGGCCGCGGGCGTGCATCTTCTGCGTGGAGATGCCGATCTCCGCACCGAGCCCGAACTGGCCGCCGTCGGTGAAGCGCGTGGACGCGTTGACCATGATGGCCGCGGAGTCCAGCGCCGCGACGAAGCGCTCGGACGCTGCGAGGTCGGACGTCACGATCGCCTCGGTGTGGCCGGACGTCCAGGTGCGGATGTGATCGATCGCACCCTCGAGGTCGTCCACCACGCGGACGGCCAGGTCCATCGACAGGTACTCCGTCGCCCAGTCCTCCTCGGTCGCGGGCACGACGGCGACGCCGTCGGGCGCGAGCTGGGCGGTCCGTGCGTCGCCGTGGAGGGTGACGCCCGCGCCGGCCAGCGCCGCCAGGACCGGCGGGAGGAGGCGCGGCGCGGCGGCCGCGTGCACGAGCAGCGTCTCCGCGGCGTTGCAGACCCCGACCCGCTGCGTCTTGGAGTTCATGACGATGTCGACGGCCATCCGCTCGTCGGCCGACGCGTCCAGGTACACGTGGCAGTTGCCCACGCCGGTCTCCACCACGGGCACCGACGACTCGCGGACGACCGTCTGGATGAGGTCCGCGCCACCGCGCGGCACGAGCAGGTCGACCAGGCCGCGCGCGTGCATGAGCGCCACGGCGCCCGGGCGCCCGAACTCGTCGATCGACTGCACGGCGTCGGCAGGCAGGCCGACGGAGGTCAGAGCCTCGCCGAGCACCCGCACGATCACGGTGTTCGACGACGCCGCCGCCGAGCCACCGCGCAGGATCGCGGCGTTTCCGCTCTTGAGGGCCAGGCCAGCGGCGTCGACCGTGACGTTCGGGCGGGCCTCGTAGATCATCCCGACGACGCCCATCGGCACCCGGAGCTGGCGCAGCCGCAGGCCGTTGGGCAACGTCGAGCCGCGCACCACCTCGCCGACGGGGTCCGGCAGCGCGGCGAGCTCGCGCAGCGCCGCCGCGATGCCGTCGATCCGCTCGGGCGTGAGCGTGAGCCGGTCGAGCAGGCCCGCCGTGAGACCGGCCGTGCGCCCGTTCTCGAGGTCGACCGCGTTCGCGGCCACGATCTCCGGCGCGGCAGCCACCAGGGCGTCCGCCATGGCGTGCAGCGCCCCGTCCTTGGTCGCGCGGGTCGCCGTCGCGAGCTCGCGGGCCGCGACGCGGGCACGGCGGGCGACCGCGAAGACGGCGTCGGTGACGTCGCCGGACGGGGCCGAGGCGACGGCGGGAGAGGTGGCGGTGGTCATCCCCGCAGGATAGGCACTACGCCCGCGGCGCCACGAGCACGAGGTCGTCGCGATGGACGACCTCGCGGTCGTACCCGGCGCCGAGCGCCTCGCGCAGCTCGCGCGTCGAGCGGCCGAGCAGGTCCGGCAGCTCGCCCGAGGAGAACGCGACCAGGCCCCGGCCGATGACGACGCCGTCGGGTCCCACGAGCTCGACCGGCTCCCCGGCCTCGAAGTCGCCCTCCACCGCCGTGATCCCAGCGGGCAGCAGCGACGCGCGGCGATCGACCACGGCGCGCACCGCACCGGCGTCCAGCACGACGCGGCCGTGCGGGGCGGCCGCGTGCTCGAGCCAGAGCAGCCGCGGCGGCCGGCGCTTGCCCGTGGCGTAGAACCACGTGCCGACAGGCTCGCCCGCGAGGGCGCGTGTGGCGAGGTCGGCGCGCGTGATGAGCACGGGCACGCCCGAGCCCGTGGCGATGGCGACGGACTGGAGCTTGCTGATCATGCCGCCCGAGCCGACCTTCGAGCCCGACTTGCCGACCTTGACGTCGGCGAGCTCGGCGGGGTCGTGCACCTCGTCGATGCGGCGGGCGTCCGGGCTGGTCGGCGGCCGGTCGTGGAGGCCGTCCACGTCGCTGAGCAGCACGAGCGCGTCCGCGCGCACGAGGTGCGAGACGAGCGCCGCGAGCCGGTCGTTCTCGCCGAAGCGGATCTCCGAGGTCGCCACCGTGTCGTTCTCGTTGATGATCGGCACGACGCCGAGCGCCAGGAGCCGGTCCAGGCAGCGCAACGCGTTGCGGTAGTGCGACCGGCGGACAGTGTCCTCGGCGGTGAGCAGCACCTGGCCCACCCGCAGGCCGTGGCCCGCGAACGCCTCCGTGTAGCGCGCGATCAGCAGGCCCTGACCGACGGACGCCGTCGCCTGCGCCGTCGCGAGGTCGCTGGGCCGCCCGTGCAGGCCGAGCGGGCCGAGGCCCGAGGCGATCGCGCCCGACGTCACGAGCACGACCTGACCGCCGGCCAGCCGGCGCGCCGCGAGGGCGTCGACGAGCGCGCGGAGGGCGTCGACGTCCAGCCGGCCGTGGCCGTCGGTGATCGAGGAGGACCCGACCTTCACGACCACCCGGCGGGCCGTCGCCAGGGAACGTCTGTCGAGCTTGCGCACGGGGCTCACGGGCAGCCATTCTCCCGCCGCGACGGTCCCCGCCCGTGCACCGGCTCGCCTGGTGGTCAGACCCCGGCCGGCTGCGCGGGCCGGGTCAGTCGTCGGACGGGTCGGTCCAGCGACCGGCCTCGCGCTCGGTCCACAGCTCCGACCGCGCCGCGGCCTTCGCGTCCATCCGCTCCTGGTGCTCACGCCGGCGCTCGGCGCGGCTCGCGCGACCCGTGTCCGACAGGCGCGGGTCGCTCCCCCGGCTCGCCAGGAGCTCGACACCCGCCATGAGCGTGGGCTCCCAGTCGAAGACGACCGCCCGGTCGCCGTCACCGATCACGACCTCGGCTCCCGGCGTCGCACCGGCGGTGAACAGCGCCTCCTCGACCCCGAGGCGGGCGAGCCGGTCCGCGAGGAAGCCGACCGCCTCGTCGTTCGTGAAGTCCGTCTGCCGCACCCAGCGCTCCGGCTTGGTGCCGCGGACCTGGAACCACTCGTGGCCGCCGTCGTCGCGGCGCGTGACGGTGAAGGGCACCTCGTCGACGGCCTTGGGGCGCAGGACGAGGCGCTCGGGCGCGGGCGGCGGGGCCGCGGCGCGCGCCGCCTCGACCAGGCGGGCCAGGGCGAACGTGAGCGGGCGCATGCCCTCGTGGCTCGCGGCGGAGACCTCGAAGACCTCCAGGCCGCGCCCCTCGAGCTCGCCGCGGACCAGCTCGGCGAGGTCGCGGGCCTCGGGCACGTCCACCTTGTTCAGCACGACGATGCGCGGGCGCTCGGTGAGCGGCACCTGCCCGCCGGAGATCTCCAGGTCGCCGGCGTAGGCGGCGAGCTCGTGCTCGATCACGTCGAGGTCGCTGATCGGGTCGCGGCCGGGCTCGAGCGTCGCGCAGTCCAGCACGTGCACGAGCACCGCACACCGCTCGACGTGGCGCAGGAACTCCAGCCCCAGCCCCTTGCCCTCGCTCGCGCCCGGAATCAGCCCGGGCACGTCGGCGACGGTGTACCGCGAGTCCCCCGCCTGGACCACGCCGAGGTTGGGCACCAGCGTCGTGAACGGGTAGTCGGCGATCTTCGGCCGGGCCGCGGACATCGCGGCGACCAGGCTCGACTTGCCCGCGCTGGGGAAGCCGACGAGCGCGACGTCGGCGATGGTCTTGAGCTCGAGCACGACGTCGCGCTGCTCGCCCGGCTCGCCGAGCAGGGCGAAGCCGGGCGCCTTGCGCCGCGGGGACGCGAGCGCCGCGTTGCCGAGGCCGCCCTTGCCGCCCGCCGCCACCACGAACCGCGCGCCGGCGCCGACGAGGTCCGCGAGCACCTCGCCCTCGGGCGTCTTGACGACGGTGCCGTCGGGGACGCGGAGCACGATGTCGGCGGCGTTGGCGCCGTCGCGGTCGTCGCCCATCCCGGCGGTGCCGGACGTGGCCCGGCGGTGCGGTCCGTGGTGGAACTCGAGCAGCGTCGTGACCTGCGGGTCCACCTCGAGGACGACGTCCCCGCCGTCGCCGCCGTTGCCGCCGTCAGGGCCGGCGAGCGGCTTGAACTTCTCGCGCCGGATCGATGCGCAGCCGTGGCCGCCGTCACCGCCGGAGGCGTGCAGCACCACGCGGTCCACGAACGTCGTCACCGCTCACCACCTCCGATCGGGTCGCGCCGGCCTCGGCCGGGCGTTCGGCGTCCGGCCGTCGTGGTCCGGACAAGACGAAAGGGCGCACCGTGGCGGTGCGCCCCTTCGCGACGAGTGTGTGTCAGGCGTCGACGGTCTCGATGTCGATGACCTTGCGGCCACGGCGCACGCCGAACTTCACGGCGCCGGCAGCCAGCGCGAAGAGGGTGTCGTCGCCGCCACGGCCGACGTTCACACCCGGGTGGAAGTGGGTGCCGCGCTGGCGCACGATGATCTCGCCGGCGTTGACCAGCTGACCACCGAAGCGCTTGACGCCGAGGCGCTGCGCGTTCGAGTCGCGGCCGTTCCGCGAGGAGCTGGCGCCCTTCTTGTGTGCCATGTCGAGTCCTTCGTTCGTCGTGCCGTACGTGGTGCCGAGCGAGCCGGGCGCCGGCTCAGGCGATGCTGGTGACCTTGAGCCGCGTGAGGTCCTGGCGGTGGCCCTGACGCTTGCGGTAGCCGGTCTTGTTCTTGAACTTCTGGATCACGATCTTGGGGCCCCGCTCGTCCCGCACGACCTCGGCGGTGACCGTGACCTTGGCCAGCGCCTTCGCGTCGGTGGTCACCCTGTCGCCGTCGACCAGCAGGAGGGCCGGGAGCTGCACGGAGGAACCCGCGGCGGCGGAGAGCCTGTCCACGACGACGACGTCGCCGACGGACACCTTCTCCTGGCGGCCACCGGCCTTCACGATCGCGTACACCACGTTGCTGCTCATCTCTGCTCGTACTACCGGTCATGAGGTCGGGCGCCTGCGCACACGCCTGTCGCCAAGAAGGCAATGGGGGGCGGGCAGCGCCGAACCGGCGCGATGCGCGCCGACGTTCCAGGGTACGGAGTGCGCGAGCATCGGTCAAACCTCGCCCGTCGCTCGTCGCCGAGCCGGCACGACACCGCCCCCGCCGGCTCCTCAAGATCAACTTCCGCTGGACGATCGGACGTGAATGGGCGGCGCACGACCGCCCCGTCACGAAGGAGCCCAGGATGCCCTACACGGTGTCGCCGACGTCGTACGGGTACCGGGGAACGTTCATCGCCCCGTTCCCGCCCGCCGAGGCACGGACCTGGCTCGCCGAGCTCAAGCGCGTCCTCCCGCCGACGCCGCGACCGTTCGGCCAGCTCATCGACGCACGCCAGCAGCGGATCCAGGACCCGGACTCCGTGCCGATCGTCGAGGAGGCGCAGCGCTGGCTCCAGGAGCAGGGGATGAACCGCTCGGCCGTCGTCGTGTCCAGCGCGGTCGTGAAGATGAACCTCGCCCGGATGTCCAAGGAGACCGGCGTCATCGCCTACGAGCGCTACTTCGACGGCAACGAGCCCGACTGGGAGGCCAAGGCCATGGCGTGGCTGACGCAGGGCGTCGAGCCGAGCTGACGCCTCCGCCGCACCACGCGGGCTAGCCCTCCTCCGGGGCCTCCTCGTCCGCTCCGGAGGGGGGCACCTCCGTGGCCTGCACGCTCGCCAGGACGTCCACCAGGTCCGCCTGCTCGATGTCGGGGACGACCGAGGCAGCGGCAGCCGCTGCGCCGTCCGCGCCGGGGGCGCGCTCCGCGTCCACGTGCTCGGGGTCGGCGTGCTCCGCGTCCGCGTGCTCGGGGTCGGCGTGCTCGACCGGGGCGTCGTCCGCCTCGGACGACGGCGCCGCGGCCTCGTGCGCGTGCGCGGCGGCCGCCGCGATCGTCGCGAGCGTGGCCTTGACGGCCTCGCG
>JAEZZV010000079.1 GCA_023418375.1 Actinomycetes bacterium
GTCCAGAAGTACTCCACTAATGATTTTTCATGGGACACAGAGACAGAGCATTAACCATAAGCTTACTACTCAATCGTTTCAGCCTGACTTTCGATCGATAACCTGAAGGAAGGAAAACATATTTGTCTCCATGCCGCCAGCCCGCCGTGTCGCCGTGGTTCAATAAAAATGGAGTCTCGCTATTCGGGTATGGGTTGTCTCTGTGCCGCCGTGCCGCCGTGGTTATCATTTTCCATCCAGCAGTTTGTGGATCGTACCGTCTCCGTGCCGCCGTGCCGCCGTGGTTAGAACGTTTGATTTCCAGTTGTAGGGATAAGGATCTGTGCCGCCGTGGTGTAAAAAAATTTAGATAGCGTGGTTTTTTCGTCTATATCACAACCAGGATAGTTGCCTGTCCTTTGGAGGATAATTATCAAAATTCCATGGACAAATGTGCACTGCCGCCAAAGTAAAGTATATATTGTCCAGCGATAGCATAGCGTTCCGCACAAAGTTTATTATGCCGGATAACAAGTAGTTGATTAACCAGGACAGGTTCGTTCCGGTATAATTGGAAGGTAGGTTATCGTCATGGCAATGCTAGGTACCCAGGAAATACTCCTCATCTTTTTAGCCATCGTGCTGCTCTTCGGCGCGACCAAGCTCCCGGAGCTGGCCAGGTCCATGGGCCGGTCCATGGGAGAATTCAAGAGAGGCCAGCAGGACATCGAGCGGGAGCTCCACGCGGAAAAGAGTGCGCTGGTCGCTCAGCCCGGCGCGGACATCGCGCTGACCAGAACTCAGGGCATGGCCAAGAAGATGGGCATCGATATCGTCGGCAAGACAGATGACCAGCTGCTGGCTGAAATAGAGAAGAAGCTCGAGAAGAAGTAAATTTTCTATAAGCAGCGGTATCGGGTGCAACACAGGACTGTATGAAAGTACAGCCTGCATATTCTTTTAATATTCTTTCAAGCGGGTCGACGGGCGCCTGACGGCTTATTTTGGTATAAGCCCCTAAGCACGGAATAATACTAAATAGCGGGTCGACGTCCGACCTGAGGGTCGGCCTACTACGGTTTTTCGGGTGCTACGATGTCCGGGCCGGGCTCGCACCCTCGTCGGCCCGACTTGGCTGCGCCTTCGGCTGCGCCAGTCGAGTCTCCTTCGCAAGCCCTAAGCGACGCCACTTCGTAGGCGTCCATTACCCGGCCATCTCCGCATCCTGCCTGAGGGCAGGACAAGCCCGAAAAACCTCCGTCGACCGCTGGATGAGTCCGATAAGAGAATTGTGTGATGATACTTAGTCTGTCATCGCAGTCAGTAAACTATATATACCGCGAACAGCGTTATAGGGCTGCTAAGATTTTGCATGATAGCGGGGTGGGGTAGTCAGGAGATCCCGACGGGCTCATAACCCGTAGACCAATGGTTCAAATCCATTCCCCGCTACTAAGTTTTAACACATTTTAAAATTTTCGTCGATTTTGTCGTTATTGCGCGTTCGATCTACGTTGTACCATCGCTAAATTTTTCCTCATATCATTTCCACTTTCAAACATGGTCTGCTGCGAGTCCTGCGGCAGAACGGACCGCTGCAGCTACCAGGAGTAACAAGGCACAACGCTCTGCTTTCGGTGCTACCGCGCTGCCCGGGAGCGGGCGTTCGAGACCGGGGAAAAGTCCGCCCCGGTGAATGCAGAGGTCGTCGCCACCCGGGAAGTTCAGGCCCAGAAGTCGGAGATCCGCCGCCTCGCTGATCGGTTTCTCAAAAATGATTGACTGCATAGGCGGATCGCTTAGCTCTTTCTCACTTCACATGAGGCCGACATCCAGCGCCATCATCAAGGCAAAACCGGTCAGCAGCCACAGTGTTGCCCTGCGGGGATAAGCCTGGGCTTTGGGGATGACCTCCTCGGCCACGACGAAGATCATCGCGCCGGCTGCGAACGCTAAGGCGTACGGCATGATGGGTTCTACTGCCAGGACTGCGATCGCCCCGATGACGGCTGCGATCGGTTCTACCAGACCGGACAGCTGCCCGTACAGGAAGCTTCTCCGGGGCGAAGCCCCGCCCCACCGGAGAGGCAGGGAAACGGCCATGCCCTCAGGCAAATTCTGGATGCCGATGCCAATGGCGAGGCCGATGGCTCCGGCGAGTGTCGCCGACGGGTACCCGAGGGCAAAAGCGCCGAACGCGACGCCGACGGCCAGGCCTTCGGGGATGTTATGCGTGGTGATGGCGAGAATAAGCATCAGGCTGTCTTTGCGCACAGGTTCGGCGTCCTTAGATCTGTTCTTGAAGGCATAGTCAAGGTGGAGGTAGGGTAGCAGGTATTCTGTGGCGCTCATCGCCACCCCTCCCAGCAGAAACCCTGCCACCGCCGGCGTCCAGACAGGTACGCCTCTGCCGCCGGACATTTCGATCGCCGGGGCGAGGAGCGACCAGTAGCTCGCCGCGAGCATGACGCCGCCGGCAATCCCCAGCATGATATCATGTTTTTGCCTGCCTATTCCCCGGGGTAAGAAGACGGCAGACGAGCCCAGAGCGGTCATCCCCCACATGAAAAGGCCGGCGATCAGGGCCAGGAGGACCGGGTCGAATGTAGAAATTATGGCCCACATGCCCGATCACGCCATTTTAGGCCGGCCGCAGTGCTATGCTTTACCGGGATTGCCGGGATAGCACCGTAAAAAAGAGGAGCGGTGCCGTCCATTGGCCTATCGCAGGAACTTGGAGACAAAGGGAGAAGTATCTCCTCTCCGCAGGAAGTGCCCCGACGGCCCTTCGCCCAGGAACTCGGAGAACCACGACTCGTGCTCGATCTCCTCGTTCAGGATGGCCTGGGAAAGATCGTAGGTCCGGTGATCTTTGCCCGCAGTTAAGTTGCAGATCTCAGTATAGCCCCTCACTGCACACCGTTCTGCTTCCACCAGCACGGTCAGCATAGCTTTGACGTCCCGGGGGTTCTGAGGCAATCTGGCGGGCTTGCAGGCGGACTTATTGTGAAACTCCACCATGTCGTCCGGGAGCTTGCCGCCGAGTTCGTAGATCCGGGGGACGAGCGCCTCGAAGTGATTGCGGTCTTCGATCCGTGCGGTCTCCGCGATCTCCTTTACTGTTTCGCCATCGAGGCCGATCAGGTTCACCCGAAGGATAGTATAGTAATAATACGTGGTCAGTTCTGCCGACGCGTTTTTTACCAGCAGCTCCAACAGTTTATCGACGTTGACGCCTGCCTTTTCTACCATTTCTCGCGCTACTTTCGCCATATGGTCACCCCATGGGATTATTGTATTCAGAATTCAATAATAGCTATAAATTAACGAGATTAAAAGATAGATGGCCGTAATTGCGGGCATTTTTGTACCGAAGCCAAAATCGGACGGGCAGCCTCCGGTATGCCGGACAGAATGCCGATTACTGTCGAATGCTTCCCGCGATAGAATAATGACTTAGAAGACCGATAGCGATAGTATATTGATCCAGATAAGTGCGACTATATGTTGTAGCTATCAGGAGCTATCAAGATGGTAACACCCAAGGAAAAGGTCAGGCTGGCAGAAGCGCAGGAAACGCTGTTGATACCGCTGTACTCGAAAGCAGTCATGGGTAAGCGGCCGAACTCCATTTTCTCCGACCCGAAGGCAGAGGAGATCCTGGGCCGGGTCGAATACGACTTCGCCCGGCTGAAGATCCCCGAGAAGACGAACGTGATGATGTGCATGAGGGCGAAAAAGCTCGACTCCTATGCC
>JAEZZV010000115.1 GCA_023418375.1 Actinomycetes bacterium
GCACGGGCACGGCCGGGGGCTGCGCCGTCGGAGCGGCCGGCGGCGTGGGGGGAGCGGGCGGGACGGGCGGCTGGGCCGGCGGGGTGGCCGGCTGCCCCGTGGGGTACAGGTCGCTCACGTGCGGTGAACCTCGCTCTCGAGCTCGTCGAGCTGTCGGGCCAGCTGGAGCAGCCCGGCGTCGTCGGTGGGTGGTGGTCCGTACAGCAGGTCGGCGACCTGCTGCACGGGGCGTCCGGTGGCGTGCGCCACGGCGTCGATGACCTGCGTGGCCTCGGCGGTCCGCGGGAGACCGAGCCGACCCGCTGTGCGTCCCGCGGCACCCGCACGCAGCGCGGCTGCCGCGTGCCCGTAGGAGCGTGCGCGCTGGTACAGGCGGCCCCGGCCGATCGCGGCCTCGGAGGCGCGCACGACGACGGGGAGCGGCTCTGTCACGATCCGGCCGAGCCGGCGCCCGCGCCACACGGCCAGGGCGACCAGCAGCACGCCGAGCTGGAGCAGCAGCACCGGGGTCCAGTCCGGCAGCGCGCTCAGCAGGAACAGGTCGCCGAGGCTCGGGGTGCCCAGCGACGCCATCGGGTCGGGGACGAGCCACACGAGAGTCTCGTGCCGGCCGAGCGCGCGGAGCATGAGGGCCGCGTTGCCGGCGAGGTCGAGCTCCGCGTTCGTCATGAGCCGGGGCTCCGCGACGACCGTCACCCGGTGCTCGCCCTGGAGAACCGCGTACGTGCCGCTGGGCGACCCGCCACCGGCTGTGGCCGCGGGGAAGCACACGGCGACGTCGGAGGACCGCGCCACGAGCCCGCCCGTCGCCTGGGACACCCGCTCGGCGGCGAGCGCGTCCACGTCGTCGCACGCGGCGTCGCCGGGGCCGCGTGCGTCCTCCCACAGGAAGGCGACGCTGCCGCCGGTGAACGTGCTCACGGCGGCGCTGCTGGTGTCCACGAGGACGACGTCCGCGGGCACGTCCGCGAGCCGGTCCAGGTCGTCCGGCTCGAGCATCCACGTGTCCGGCGTCACGAGCAGCGTGGTGCCCTCCGCGGCGAGGGCCACCGCGCGATCGACCGAGCGCACGTAGCGGATGTCGACGCCCTGGTCCTGGAGGATCTGCGCCAGGGCGCGGGCACCGCCGTCACCGGGGTTGTCGGGGGCGTAGGGCGTGGTGGACGTGCGCGCCTGCAGCAGCGAGCTGACCCCCACGAGCAGGAGGAAGACGACCACGACGACGACCGGCCAGCGCAGGCGCTGCCAGCGGGTCCGCGTGCGGGTCGCGAGCGTCGTGCCGTCGCCGACGACGACGTCAGCCTCGGGGACCGGGCGGGGCGCCGGCGGGGCGAGGGTCATCGCGGCACCGCCAGGAGCTCGGGCAGCGCGGCCGCAGCGACCGGTCGCGCGTCCTGGACCCGCTGGTCCACACCGCGCAGCCACGCGTCGTCGTCCGGCCCGGCGGCCCGGTCGCCGTAGCAGACGTCGTCGAACAGGCGACTGGCCGTGCGCAGGTCGTCGGCGCACGGCGGCAGGACCGAGGCGGCCACCGCGCTCGCCTCGTCGGCCGTCCAGCCGGGGCGCTCGTCGAGCACGGCGCGCTCCTCGAGAGAGCGCAGGATCGCCCGGAAGCGGTCGAGCGTGGCCTCGTTCCAGCGGCCCGCGGCGGCGAAGGCGTCGGCGGACGCGCGCATCTGGGCGGCCGTGCGGTCGTCGTCGGCGAAGACCTGGGCGGACTCGCGCTGGCGGCGGGCCCGCCGCACGGGGCCGGCGACCGCGAGGACGACGCCCACCCCGACGACGACCAGGACGAACAGCACGACGGCCGCGAGGCGCACGTCGACGTCCCCGGCGGCGTCGAACAGGGCGTCGAGCTGGTCCATGATCCAGTTCAGCGCCTGGTTCAGCAGGCTCGGCCGCTGCCGGTAGATCGGGTCGGCCAGCTCCTCGCGTGCCCACCCCCTCGCCGTGTCCGCGTCGGGCACGACGGGCACGTCGGCGGCGAGCCCGGGCACGAGGCCGGCGAGCCCGGTGAGCACGGTCAGGGGCGACACGTCAGAGCGACCCCGCCTGCTGGGCGGCCGCCTCGGCGGCGCGGCTCAGCTGGACGTCCAGGCCCTCCTTGCGGATACGCACGTCGATGTACTGCAACGCGACCACCGCGGCGATGAACACGGCGGGCAGGGCGTACGACACGGCCATGCCCACGGTCATCAGGGCGATGAAGCCGCCCGAGGCCATGTCCGAGATGAAGAACACCGACAGCAGGCTCAGCGGCACGCTGAGGATCTGGCTGGCGATGTACGTGATCACCTGGGCGAGCAGCCAGATGCCGAAGATCCGCCAGAAGCTCCCGCGCGTCAGGCGCCACGCCCGCGTGATCGACGGCCAGAACCGCAGGTCCTCGAGCATGAGCACCGGCGGCACGAACAGGACCCGGATGGTGAACCACACGGTGCAGGCGACCAGAGCCGCGCCGCCGAGGATGGCAACGAGCACCGCGAGCCCGCCCACGGCCGCCCCCACGGCGATGACCAGGCCGATGAGCAGCGCCCACGCGACCACCGAGGTGAGGCCGATGAGGAGCGTCGCCAGGACGACCAGGCCGACGCGCCGCCAGTAGCGGCTCCAGAGCTCGTTCACCGAGATCTTCTGGCCGATGACCGACCTGCTGACGGACACCGTGAGCACGCCGCTGAGCGCCGCGCCCGCCAGGAGCAGGAACGGCATGAGGGCGTACATGCCGAGCACGGACGCGGTGGCGTCGATCCCGCTGTACGGGTCGTAGGCGGCTTCTTCGGGCAGGGTCGAGCCGAGCCAGCTCGACAGCGTCGGGACGAGCAGGTACCACAGCAGCCCGCCGACGATGCAGGAGGCGGCGACGATGAGCGCGCTGAACCCGAACATGACGCGCGGGTTCGCGCGGACGGAGCGGAAGGCGCCGTCGTAGATCTCGCCGAGGCTCAGCGGCCGGAGCGGGACGATGCCGCGCTGGATCGGAGCGGGCACGTACCCGACGGGCGCGCCGTACTGCGGCTGGCCGTACTGGGGCTGGCCGTACTGGGGCTGGCCGTACTGGGGCTGGCCGTACTGCGGTTGGCCGTACTGGGGCTGGCCGTACTGCGGCGACGGGGGAGCGGCGGCCGGGGCGATGGGCGGGCCGTAGCCGGGCGGCACGTCCTGCTGCTCGCCCCACGACCATCCCGTGGCGCCGCGCTCGGCGTCGCCCGGGAGAGGGTGCTCCTGCGGCTCGCTCACGCCCTCACTCCTCGCCTGCGCTCGCCGCGGTGGCCGGTGCCCCGCGGACCGCGCCCATCGTGCCACGGCCGGGGCGCCGAGGGCGGGCG
>JAEZZV010000116.1 GCA_023418375.1 Actinomycetes bacterium
GTGGACGGACCTCGCGCCCACCGCCCCGGACTTCCTGGCGCCGTACCCGGCCGCCGTCCCGCCGCCGCCCGCGCCGGGCGAGCCCCTCGTGCGTCCGCCCGGCCGGGTGACGCTCCCGGGGGAGCGCAGCCGGCCGGCCGATCTCGACGGCGACACCGACGGCCGTACCTCGGCCGCAGCCGCGGCCGACGATCCGACGGACATCATCTCGGCGGTGCCGGGGGTGGCACCGGCCGACCCCGATGGCCCGGCCCCGCTGGAGCCGACCGTGCTCGTCGACCACGTGCCCGGCGCTCTCGCACCCACCGGCGCCGTGCTCGCTCCCGGCCCGGACGCCCCGGAGAGCCAGGAGGACGTCGAGGCCACGCGGCTCAGCCTCACCGCCGCGGGGCGGGGACGCCGCCGCTCGGACGGCCCCGTGCAGGCGGTCCTGCGCCTGTGGGACGGCGAGGAGGTCACCGTCACGGGGTTCGCGCTGCTGGGCCGCAACCCCGCGCGTCGCGACGACGAGCCGATGCCCGAGCGCGTCATCACCGTGCCCGACCAGCGCCGCTCCGTCTCCAAGACGCACCTGGCCGTCGGCGTCGACCACGTCGGCACCTGGGTCCGCGACCGTGGGTCCACCAACGGCACGGTCGTCACGCTGCCCGACGGCGCCCAGGTGATCTGCGCGCCCGGCCAGCAGGTGCGGGTGCCTCAGGGGGCCACGGTCTCCTTCGGCGACTTCTGGTTCACGCTCCTCTGACCCGGCTGGTCCGGCTGACCTGTCGGCCCGTCGTCCGCGTCCGGCACGACGACGGCGTCCGGCACGACGACCGCGTCCGCCGTGTGCTCCACTGCGCGCTGGGACGGGCGGCCGTTGCGCACGCCGTCGACGGTGAGCACGACGAGCGCGACCCACACGAGCGCGAAGCCCACCCAGCGCGCGGTCGACATCTCCTCGCCGAAGATCGCGAGCGCGATGACGAACTGCATCGTCGGGGTGAGGTACTGGAGCATGCCGATGACGCTGAGGGGGAGCCGGCGGGCCGCCCCGCCGAACAGGAGGAGCGGCACGGCCGTCACGACGCCGAGGGCCACGAGCCCGGCCGCGTGCCAGCCGCCGCGCGTCAGCGTGAGCCGGTCGTCGGCGGCCAGGAGGCCGAGGTACGCCAGGGCGAACGGCGTCATGGCGGCGGTCTCGATCGTGAGGCTCGCGACGGCGCCGACGGTGCGTCCGACCCGGTTCTTGACGAGCCCGTACACCGCGAAGGTCACGGCGAGCGCGAGGGCGACCCACGGCAGCCGCCCCATCCCGGCGGTGATCACGACGACGGCCGCGGCCCCGAACCCGAGCGCCACCCACTGCGTGGGCCTGATCCGCTCGCCCAGGACGACCACGGCGAGGGCGACCGTGACCAGCGGGTTGATGTAGTAGCCCAGCGCTGCGTCCACGGTGTGCTCGCTGAGGACGGCGTAGACGTAGATCAGCCAGTTGGTGGCGACGAGGGCGCCGGCCGCCGCGAGCCAGGCGGTGGTGCGGCGGCTGCGCAGGGCGGTCCGCAGGCCCGCCGTGCCGCGGGTGGCGACGAGCAGCACCAGGCAGAACACGACGGACCAGACCACGCGGTGCGCGATGATCTCGACCGGTCCGGCGGGGTCCAGCAGCGGGAAGTACAGCGGGAGGAAGCCCCACGCGACGTACGCGCCCAGGCCCAGCGCCAGGCCCGGTCGGTCGATCGGGTGGGGGTGGGGCCGCGCGTCGGGCATCCCGCGACGGTAGACCTCCCAGGTCCCGCCCTGCCGGGAATTCCATGGCCGACGACCGGGGGTGGCCCCTAGCGTCGTGGTCATGCCGATGATGCTGATGGTGCGTCGTGTCCGGGAACGGCCGGGCCGCGCCGCGGACGAGGCGGGACTGGGGATGGCATCCCCTGTCGGACGCATGGGCACGTCGGCTGGTCGCTGAGGCTCGGGTCCGGCCCGGCGAGCTCGTGCTCGACGTCGGGGCCGGGGACGGCGCCCTGACCCGTCACCTCGTCTCCGCGGGTGCCGCTGTCGTCGCCGTCGAGCTGCACCCGCGCCGTGCCGCCACGCTGAGGCAGCTCTTCGCCGACGCGCCCGTCACGGTCGTGCAGGTCGACGTGCGGGACCTGCTGCTGCCTCGCCGCGCGTTCCGCGTCGTGGCCAGCCCGCCCTACGCCGTGACGTCGGAGCTGCTCCGGCTGCTGCTCGCGCGGGGCTCGCGGCTCGTCGACGCCCGCCTGGTGCTCCAGCGGGCGGCCGCGCAGCGACTGGCGGCGGGGCGCGCGTCGGGAGCAGGCCGGTGGGAGGGGCGCTGGGAGCTCGAGGTGGGACGCAGCGTGCCCCGTGCCGCGTTCCGGCCGCCACCGCGCGTCGACAGCGTCGTGCTCGAGGTCCGCCGCCGGGGTACCCGTTGAGGTTGCGGGGAGGAGGTGTGCAGGCCTCGGTCGGAGGCCGTCGCGTGCGGCGGGCCGACCTAGACTGGGTCGCAGACTCCTCCTGCCGCGCCCCGGGGCGCGTGCTCCCCTCGACCTGCGGAAGGCTCCCCTCTCCCTGTGAGCAGCGAACTTCGTGTGGCAGTGGTCGGCGCCGGACCGGCCGGCATCTACGCCTCGGACATCCTGAGCAAGTCCGGGCTGGACGTCAGCATCGACCTGATCGAGCGGCTGCCGGCGCCGTTCGGCCTGGTCCGCTACGGCGTCGCGCCCGACCACCCCCGGATCAAGCAGATCATCCTGGCGCTGCACAAGATCCTCGAGCGCGGCGACATCCGGCTGCTGTGCAACGTGGACTTCGGCGGGGACGTGACCCTCGAGGAGCTGCGCCGCTACTACGACGCCGTGATCTTCTCCACGGGCGCGATCAAGGACGCCGCCCTGCCGATCCCCGGCATCGACCTGCCCGGCTCCTACGGGGCCGCCGACTTCGTCTCCTGGTACGACGGGCACCCGGACGTGCCGCGCGAGTGGCCGCTGGCGGCCCAGCACGTCGCGATCCTGGGTGCGGGTAACGTGGCGCTCGACGTCGCGCGGATCCTCGCCAAGCACGCGGACGACCTGCTGCCCACCGAGATCCCGGACAACGTGTACGCGGCCCTCAAGGCCAACCCGGTGACCGACGTGCACGTCTTCGCCCGCCGCGGCCCCGCGCAGGCGAAGTTCTCGCCGCTGGAGCTGCGCGAGCTCGGGCACGTGCCGGACGTCGACGTCGTCGTCGACCCCGAGGACTTCGAGTTCGACGAGGGCTCGATGGCGGCCATCCACTCCTCGAACCAGACCAAGCAGGTGGTCAAGACCCTGACCGACTGGACGCTCAAGGACCCGTCGGAGCTGACGGCGTCACGGCGCATCCACCTGCACTTCCTGCACAAGCCCGTCGCGGTGCTCGGCACCGACCGGGTCGAGGGCCTGCGGACCGAGCGCACGGTGCTCGCGGGCGACGGGTCCGTCGCGGGGACCGGCCGGACGCACGACTGGCCCGTGCAGGCCGTCTACCGGGCCGTCGGCTACTTCGGCTCGCCGCTGCCCGGCGTGCCGTTCGACGAGGTCGCGGGCGTCATCCCGAACCGCGAGGGCCGCGTGCTCGACCCCGCCGGCGACGCCGTCGGCGGCGTGTACGCCACGGGCTGGATCAAGCGCGGCCCCGTCGGCCTGATCGGGCACACGAAGTCCGACGCGAGCGAGACCATCCGCCACCTCGTCGAGGACGCCGAGACACTGCCGCGCGCGCCCGAGCGGGACCCCGACGCCGTCGTGGGCTTCCTGGCCGAGCGCGGCGTCGAGCCGATCGAGTGGTCGGGCTGGACGCTGCTGGATGCCTACGAGCGCGAGCTGGGCGCCCCGCACGGCCGCGAGCGGATCAAGGTCGTCCCGCGTGAGGACATGCTGAAGGTCATGCGCACGCTCCCCGCCCAGCCCTGACGCGGGCGCCCGTCGCCCGTCGGGCACCCACGAGCTCCCACCCGAGCGGAACGAATCTGCTGTGATTCGGGGTCGAGTGGAACGTTGTGCTGCCGTTTCGTTCCACTCGAGGGTGGGGGGGTCAGGCCAGGCGACGGAGGAAGTCGCGGGTGCGCTGCTGGGCAGGGTCGCCGAGCACCTGCTCGGGAGCGCCGCGCTCGTGCACGCGGCCCTCGTGCAGGAAGCAGACCTCGTCGGCCACCCGGCGCGCGAAGCCCATCTCGTGCGTCGCGACGAGCATCGTCATGCCGTCGGCCTTCAGCTCGATGAGCAGGTCGAGGACCTCGCCCACGAGCTCGGGGTCCAGTGCGCTCGTCACCTCGTCGAGCAGGAGCAGCCTCGGACCGCCGACGAGCGCCCGGGCGATCGCCACGCGCTGCTGCTGGCCGCCGGAGAGCTGGTCGGGGAATGCGTTCGCGCGCGCGGCCAGGCCGACGCGCTCGAGCATCGCCATCGCGCGGGCCTCGGCCTCCGGCCGGGCGACCTTGTGCACGAGTCGCGACGCGAGGGTCACGTTGTCCAGCACGCGCATGTGCGGGAAGAGGTTGAACGCCTGGAACACCATGCCCATGCGCGCGCGCAGCGCGTCGGCGTCCTTGCGGGGGTCGGTGATCTCCTCGCCCTCGAGCCAGATCGCGCCGTCGTCGACGTCGTCGAGCAGGTCGATGGTGCGCAGCAGGGTGGACTTGCCCGAGCCCGAGGCGCCGATGAGCACCACGCAGCGGTGCGCGTCGACGTCCAGGTCGATGCCGTCCAGGACGACGTGCTCGCCGTACGCCTTGCGCACGGCCTCGACCCGCAGCACGGGCCCGACGGCGGCCTCCGGCCCGGTCGCCCCGGTCGCCCCACCCGGCAGGCTCATCGCAGGCCCCCGACGCCGCCCGGCACGCCGCCCATCGCGCCCATCCAGCCGCTGCGCCGCGCGAGCGCGTCGGTGAACCGCGTCAGCGGGATGGTCAGTGCCACGAACAGCACCCCGGCGACCACGTAGGGCGTGAAGTTCGCGTACGCCGAGGTCTGGATCTGGGCTGCCCGGACGGCGTCGATCGCGCCGAGGATCGAGATCAGGCCGGAGTCCTTCTGCAGCGCGACCAGGTCGTTGAGCAGCGGCGGGACGACGCGCCGCACCGCCTGCGGGAGCACCACGTGCCGCATCGCCTGGCCGCGGGACAGCCCGAGCGAGCGAGCCGCCGCGACCTGCGACGGGTGGATCGACTCGATGCCGGCCCGGAACACCTCGGCCACGTACGCGGAGTACGTGAGCACCAGCGCCAGCCCGCCCAGCACGACGGCGTCGCGCGGCACGCCCTGCAGCCGGAGGCCCGGCAGGCCGAACCCGACCAGCAGCAGGACGAGGATCAGCGGCAGGCCGCGGAAGACGTCCACGTACCCCGTCGCCGCCGCGCGCAGCGGGAAGAACACCGGACCGCGCAGCGTGCGCGCGATGGCGAGCCCCAGCGCGACGACGACGATGACGACCGCCGCCACGGCCATGACCCGCACGTTGAGCCAGAGCCCCTCGGCGACCTTGGGCAGCGACTCGACCGCCACGTCCCAGTCGAAGAACGACTGGCGGACGCGAGGCCAGCCCGGCGACCCGACGAGGACCGCGACGGCCAGCCCCGCGACCACGAGCGTGGACGCGACCGCCATCGCGGTCGACCGCGCCGCGCGTCGGCGACGGAACGCCTCGCGCTCGAGCTGACGCGCCGACGGCGTCCAGGTGCTCACGGTCGTGGTCGTGGGGGAGTGGGGCGTGGCCGCGTCGGCGCTCAGTCGAGGACGGGCGCGCCCGCGGCGTCGGTCAGCCACTGCGCCTCGAGGTCGGCCAGCGTGCCGTTCTCGCGCAGCGCGTCGACGGCGGCCGTGACGGCCGGGGTCAGGTCGCTGCCCTTGTCGAGCACGAGCCCGAACTGGTCGGGGTTCTCGCCCGCCGGCAGCTGCCCGACGAGGACGCCGTCCTCGAGCTCGGCGGCGGTGATGTACAGGGCCGTCGGCAGGTCGACGACGATCGCGTCCACCAGGCCGGAGGTCAGGGCCTGCTTCACCTGGTCGTTGTCGTTGAACAGCTGGACGTCGGTCGTCGGCGCGATCGACTCGGTGGCGACCGTGGCGCTCGTCGTGCCGACCATGGCGCCGATGCGCAGCTCGGCGAGGTCCGCGAGCGACGTCGCGCCCGCGGCCGGGCTGGAGCCGGTCGTCACGACGGCCTGCGCGGTGTCGTAGTAGCTGGAGGAGAAGTCGAGGTTCTCCCGCCGCTCGTCGCTGATCGAGACCTGGTTGATCGCGACGTCGAACGACTTCTCTCCGGGGGCGATGATCTGGTCGAAGCTCACGCGGACCCACTCGACGTCCTCGGCCGCGAAGCCGAGCTCCTCGGCCACGGCGTACGCGACGGCGGACTCGTAGCCCTCGCCGTTCGTCGGGTCGTTGTCGACCATCCACGGCTCGTACGCCGGGTCGGACGTGCCCATCGTCAGCGTCCCCTCGGTGAGGGTCGGCAGGGCGCCGTCGCCCTCGTCGGTCGCGTCGTCGTCGTCGCTCTCCTCGGGCGCGCAGGCGGTGAGCATCGCGGCGCTCATCGCGACGACGGCGACCCCGGCCAGGGTGCGGGCGGTGCGGGTGCTGGCGGTGCGGGCGGTGCGCATGAAGGCCTCCGACTGTGGGCGGGACGCACGTGCGAGGACGCGGCTGGGGGCGCTGGTGCGCGGCGCACGTCGGCGGACGCCGCACAGCGGGCACAGCGTACGCCGAAGGGCCGGGGCCGGCGGCGACGCGTCCGCCGCGCGGGAACCGGCGGACGTCGTCGCGCGTTGTGCTGACAGGACGGCGCGGCCCGTCGCAGGCATCCGCGAGACGGAGGGAGGCGGACCCGGGTGGGACGGCGGTACTTCAACGGCCTGAAGACGGCGGCCCTCTTCGGCGTCCTCTGGGCGCTGATGATCGGGCTCGGGTCGGCGATCGACGGCGGGCGGTACCTGTGGCTCTTCGCCGGGATCGGCGTGCTCGGCACGGCCTACGGCTACTGGAACTCCGACAAGCTCGCGATCCGGGCCATGCGCGCCCGGCCGGTGAGCGAGATCGAGCAGCCGGCCATGTACCGGATCGTGCGCGAGCTCTCGACGGCCGCCCAGCAGCCGATGCCGCGCCTGTACGTCTCCCCGACGGCGGCCCCCAACGCCTTCGCGACGGGCCGCAACCCGCGCAACGCCGCGGTGTGCTGCACCGAGGGCATCCTCGCGATCCTCGACGAGCGCGAGCTGCGCGGCGTCCTCGGGCACGAGCTCATGCACGTCTACAACCGCGACATCCTCACGTCGTCGGTCGCGGCGGCGTTCGCGGGGATGATCACATCGGTCGCCCAGTTCCTCATGTTCTTCGGCGGCGGCGACCGGCGCGAGGGCGGCAACCCGATCGCGATGATCGCGATGGCGCTGCTCGCCCCCGTCGCGGCGCTCCTCATCCAGCTCGCCATCAGCCGCACCCGCGAGTACGACGCCGACGAGGACGGCGCCCGGCTCACCGGCGACCCGCTCGCCCTGGCCTCCGCGCTCGCGAAGCTCGAGCGGGGCACGCAGCGCGCACCGCTGCCGCCGAACCGCGACCTCGTGGACGTCTCGCACCTGATGATCGCCAACCCGTTCCGGGCCGGGGGGATGAGCTCGCTCTTCGCGACCCACCCGCCGATGGCGGAGCGCATCCAGCGCCTGCAGCGGATGTCCGACCAGCAGGGCCCCGTCACCCGCTACTGAGGCCGCTCGCCGGTCTCGCCCCGCACGCCCGGCGGGGTCGGCAGCCCCCGGCGCGACTCGACGCTCACCCCCGCCCGCAGCAGTGCCGCGGCGAGCACCCCGTCGCCGGGGACCACGCGGCCGGCGAAGCGGCCGTCGTGGATCGCGCCCGCGCCGCACGACGGGCTGCGCGCCTGCAGGACGGCCGTCCGGACGCCGAGCGCGGTCGCCTCACCCGTGACCAGCTCCGCGCCGTGCCGGAAGGCCTCCGTGCAGTCCTCGCCGTCGACCGTGAGAACCCGGGCGCGCCGGTCGAGCACGTCGTAGCCGTCCCCGCCGACGATCTCGGCCGCTCCGCGGGGGGTGGGCATCCCGGCGGCCACCTCCGGGCAGACGGCGACTGCCCGGCCAGCCGCGACCAGGGCGACGACCTCGGTGTCGGGCAGCGCGCCGCCGTCGTACCGGCAGGGCACGCCGGCCAGGCACGCGCTGACCAGCACCGGGGGCTGCACGAGGGCCGGCTCAGCGGTAGTTGACGAACTGGAGCGCGACGTCGAGGTCGGCGGCCTTGAGCAGCGCGATCACGGCCTGGAGGTCGTCGCGGCTCTTCGCGGACACGCGCAGCTCGTCACCGGTGATCTGCGTCTTGACGCCCTTGGGGCCCTCGTCGCGCACGATCTTCGCGATCTTCTTCGCGTTCTCGCTGCTCAGGCCCTCCTTGACGGCGGCCTCGAGCCGGTACTCCTTGCCGGACTGCTTGGGCTCGCCCACCTCGAGCGACTTCAGCGAGATGCCGCGCTTGACGAGCTTCGTCTCGAACACGTCGAGCACGGCCTTGGCGCGCTCGGGCGAGTTCGCCGTCATCACGACGACCTTCTCCCCGCTCCACGCGATCGAGGCCCCGACGCCCTTGAAGTCGTAGCGCTGCGCGACCTCCTTCGCGGCCTGGTTGAGCGCGTTGTCGACCTCCTGGCGGTCGACCTTGCTCACGACGTCGAACGACGAGTCGGCGGCCATGTGTCCTCCTGCGGTGGTTCGTCGGGCGCCGTCGGCCCCGGTCGGGTGCCGGGCGGGGTGGCCGGGCGGCGTCGTCGGCCGGGCGGTCGGCGGGCGGGGCGGGCGGTGTACGAGAGCACCCCCGCGAGTTGCTATCCTTCCATCCGCACGACCCCGGCAGGTTACCCGAGCGGCCAAAGGGGGCTGACTGTAAATCAGCTGCGAGAGCTACGGGGGTTCGAATCCCTCACCTGCCACCCTGACGTCACGGACGTCCACCAGGCCGGACCACATGGTCCGGCCTGTCGTGCTCTCCGGGGCGCTTCTCCGGGGAGGGCGGCGCGGCGGGGTGAAAGCGTGTCCATCTCGGGACGTTCGCCCCTGGAACGGTCCAGCAGCGGGTTCCTAAGGTGGGGCACGAGCGCATGGCACGCGGGCTCCCCGCACAGACGCGGGGCGGGTCCGTGAACCCTCCCAGACGACGGCGCCGCCCGCAGGTCTCGACACCCGGGCGGCGCCGTCATCCAATTCTGGGGCCGGGGGCACCGGGCGACCCGGGCCGGAGGGCCCGCGCCGCGGCGGGTGTGGTCCGGTACCGGGCGCGGGTCCGAAAGCCGGGATGTCAAGGATTTCGCAGGCGCGTCGGGCCCCGTGTACCCTAGCCAGGCCGCCCCGATAGCTCAGTCGGCAGAGCGTCTCCATGGTAAGGAGAAGGTCAAGGGTTCGATTCCCTTTCGGGGCTCTCCTGGTGCCCGGCCCGACGGCCAGTCCGTCGGGTCAGGCCCTGGAATGGCGGGGTAGCTCAGGTGGTTAGAGCACACGGCTCATAATCGTGGTGTCGCGGGTTCGAATCCCGCCCCCGCTACCAGTAGTGGCGCGCCGGCCCGGCGCGCGGGACGAACCGGCAGAGCACTGCGCCCAGCGCGCGAGAGGTGGCACAGAAGTGGCCAGCAAGACCCAGGACGTCCGCCCGAAGATCACGCTCGCGTGCGTGGACTGCAAGGAGCGGAACTACATCACCAAGAAGAACCGTCGGAACGACCCCGACCGGCTCGAGCTGAAGAAGTTCTGCCCGCGCTGCGGCAAGCACACCGCGCACCGCGAGACCCGCTGACGCTCGCCCGTGGGGGTCAACCTCGAGTACGCGGGGCGCGAGTACCCGCCGACGGCGCCGTACGTCGTCGGGCGGGAGCACCTTCGGGACTTCGCGCGCGCCGTCGGGGCCGACCACCCGGCGCACCACGACGTCGACGCCGCCCGCGCTCTGGGCCACCCCGACGTCGTCGCGCCGCCGACCTTCGCGGTGGTCATCGCCCAGCGCGCCGAGGCGCAGCTCATCGAGGACCCCGAGGCCGGGATCGACTTCTCGCGCGTCGTGCACGCCGACGAGCGCTTCACGCACCACCGCCCGCTGCACGCCGGGGACGAGGTCGTCACCGTGCTGCACGTGGACGCGATCACCGAGCGCGCCGGCCTGGCGATGGTGACCACCCGCTGCGAGCTGGCCTCGGCCGTCGACGACGCCCCCCTCGCGACAGTGGTCTCCACGCTGGCCGTCCGGGGGGCCGAGGCATGAGCGTCCTCCCCTCGATCGCCGACCTCGAGGTCGGCGAGACGATCGGCACCCGGACCGTCGCGGTCACCCGCGCGCACCTCGTGCACTACGCGGGCGCGAGCGGCGACCGGAACCCCATCCACTGGAACGAGCGCTTCGCGCGCGAGGTCGGGCTGCCGGGCGTCATCGCGCACGGCATGTTCACCATGGGTCAGGCCGTCAACGTCGTCACCGACTGGACCGGGGACCCGGGCGCGATCGTCGACTACGGCGTGCGCTTCTCGCGGCCCGTGCCCGTGCCCGACCCGGGCGAGGCCGTGGTGGAGGTGACCGGCGTCGTCGGTGCGATCGACGCCGAGGCCGGCACGGTGCGCGTCGACCTGACCGTCACGTTCGAGGGCGCGAAGGTCCTCGCGAAGGCGCAGGTGCTGGTCCGGCTGTAGCCGGCGGCCCTCGACGCTCCGCCGCGGCTCAGGCGCGCGGCGGGCCCGTCGTCGTGCCGACGCGCAGCTCGACGTCGAGCCGGACGGGCGGGGGCAGCTCGCCCGCGAGAAGCTGCTCGACGGCGTGCCCGATCGCCTGACCCTTGGCGCTGAGCGGCTGCGCGACGGTCGTGAGCACGTCGGGGGACAGCCACGGCAGGTCGAGCCCGTCGAAGCCGGCGACCGAGACGTCCTCGGGCACGCGCAGCCCGAGCTCGCGGGCGGCGAGGAGCACTCCCGCCGCGAGCAGGTCGGACTGCGCGACGACGGCGGTCGGCGGCTGCGCCACGTCGAGCAGGATGCGGCCGGCTGCGCGTCCCTCCTCGACCAGGGAGGCGGAGGCCTCCACGACCACCGACGGCTCGACGCCCGCGTCGACGAGGCCCTGGAGGCGGTGCCGGGCGGGCGCCCAGTCCATGCGGGTGAGCCGGTCCGGCGTCGGGATCCCGGTCTGGCGCGGGTGGCACAGCGGGAGGGTGACGGTCGCGATGCGGGTGTGGCCCAGCCCGGTCAGGTAGCGCGCGAGGTCCGCGGTGCCCTGCTGGTCGGCGATCCCGACGAGCGCGGTGCCGTCGAGCTCGGGCCCTTCGCCGATGACGACGGGCACGCCCCGGCGCTGCAGCGCATCGAGCGTGGCGTCCTCGCGCCGCGCACCCCAGATCAGCACGGCGACGTCCATCGGCGCCGACGCGAGCAGGGGGTCGAGCTCGGCCGCCTCGGCCGGGTCGTGGTCGGGGTCGAGGGCGGGGATGAGCAGGACGCCGAGGCCGAGCGGACCGAGCGTGCCGACGAGCCCGTCCAGCACCTGCACGGAGACCGGGTCGCGGAAGCTGCGGCGGAGCTGGTCGCCGATGATGACGCCGACGATGCCGGAGCGGCCGCTGCGCAGGGACCTGCCGAGCGGGTTCGGGCCCGCGTAGCCGAGGCTCCGCGCGGCCTCGTGGACCTTCGCGCGCGTCTCGGCGGCGATCGGGCCGGCGCCGGAGAAGGCCAACGAGGCCGTGGACACGGACACCCCTGCCGCGGATGCGACGTCCGCGAGCGTCGGTCGACCCTGCGCCATATCACCCTGCCCCGGTTGAGAAGTCGTTTGACTCTGCGCGCAGCCTATCGGCACACTGGTGGGACCGACCTCGAAACGATTCGAGCGTTGCCCAACAGCGAGTACAGCGGGGGCAAAGCTCTGCGTTCGGCGTCGGCCCACCGGACGACCCCACACGAACGAGCACCCTCGCCCATGTCTACGCCTGCCGCCCCGTCCACCCGTCCCGCCCCCCGCCGCGCCCCGCGCGCCCAGCGCGCCCAGCGCGACGCCGCCGTGCCCCCCGAGGTGCTCGACGCCCGCCGCGCCCTCATCGCGCTCTACTTCGTGACCGGCATCGCCGTGGCGACGTGGCTGTCCCGGCTGCCCTCGATCAAGGCGATGCTCGACCTCTCGGCGGCCGAGCTGGGCTCCGTGCTCGTCGTCGGGTCCGTGGGCTCGCTCGCCATGGTGCTGGCCGCCGGTGCGCTGACGAACCGCTGGGGGAGCCGCAACGGGCTGGTCATCGGCGCCGTGATGTTCTCGTTCGCGAACGTGCTCGTCGGGCTCGGGCCGACCATCGGCAGCACGCTGGTCCTCGTCGTCGGCATCCTCATCTCGAGCTCGTCGTACGCGGTGTCGAACGTGCCGCTCAACCTGGAGTCCGTCGTCATCGAGCGCGGCATGGGGCGGTCAGTGGTGCCGCAGTTCCACGCCGCGTTCTCGATCGGCAGCGTGACGGGCTCGCTCCTCGGCGCGGCCGCGTCGTGGGCCGGGGTGCCGGTGTTCGCGCACTTCCTCGTCCTCTCGCTCGGCACGCTGGCCTTCCGGGTCGTCGTCGTCCCGCGCGCCGTGCTGCCCGTGCCCGCCGAGCTGGCGGACGCCGCGACCGGCGGGCCGCACGGCTCCCGCGGCGGGATGCGGACGGCGCTCGGCGCCTGGCGCGAGCGTCGGACGCTCGTCATCGGCGTCATCGTGATGACGGGCATCCTCTCGGAGGGCTCGGCGAACAACTGGCTCACCGTCGCCGTCGTCGAGGGCTTCGAGCAGACCGAGGCCGTCGCCGCTGTCGTGTTCGGCGTGTTCACCGGCGCGATGACGCTCGCGCGCCTCGTGGGCACGCAGGTGATCGACCGGTACGGCCGGGTCGCCGTGCTCGTCGCGTCGAGCGTGTCCTCGCTGGTCGGGCTCCTCCTGTTCTCCCTCGGCCCCTCGCTGACGACGGCCGTCGTCGGCGCCGTGGGCTGGGGCCTCGGCGCCGGCCTGGTCTTCCCGATCGGCGTCGCCGCGGTGTCCGGCGACCGGATGCGCATGGCGGGCCGGGTGTCGGTGCTGTCGACCTTCGGCTCGACCGCGTCGATCGTCGCGCCGCCGCTGCTCGGCGCCGCCGCGGAGACCATGGGGGTGCGGCACGCGCTCGTCCTCATCGTCGGCGGCTTCGTCCTGGCGATCGTGCTCGCGCGCACCGTGGGCACCGACGCGCCGGAGCCCGCCGTCCTGGCCGGCCTCGACGCCGACGCCGTCACAGGCGGCGACGCCGACGCGGGCGCCGACACGGTCGCGGACGCCGACGCGGGCGCCGACACGGTCGCCGCCATCGACCTCGAGGCCGACGTCCTCAGCGTCGGTGCGGCCGCCGCGGCCCCGGAGCTCGTCCGATGACGGCGCAGACGCCGGCGGTCCTGCCCGCCGCGGTGGTGCGCCGCGCGTCGTGGGCGGTCTTCGCCGTCTTCTTCCTGTCGGGCTTCGCGTTCTCCGGCTGGGCGTCGCGCCTGCCCGCCGTCCGCGACGCGCTCGGACTCACGCCCGCGCAGATGGGTGTGCTGCTCCTGGCCCTGGCCGCCGGCTCGGTCATCGCGCTGCCCCTGTCCGGCGTCGTCGTGCAGCGGCTCGGTGCGACGCGCACCGTGCAGGCCGCCGGCTCGACGGCCGTCGGCGGTCTGCTCCTGGCGGCGGGCGCGGTGAGCGTGCACACGGTCTGGGCGACCGCCGTCGGGCTGTTCGCGTACGGCGCCGGCACCGCGGTCTGGGATGCCGCGATGAACCTCGAGGGCGCGGCGGTCGAGCAGCGCCTGGGTCGCGCGGTCATGCCGCGCTACCACGCGGGCTTCTCGTTCGGCACGATGGGCGGCGCCGGCCTCGGCGCCGGGGCGGCGGCCCTGGAGGTGCCGCTCGGCGCGCACCTGGCGGTCGTGCTCGCGATCACGCTGGTCGCCGTCTGGGCCGCCGCGCGCAGCTTCCTCCCCGAGGGCACCCACGCGGCCCACCCC
>JAEZZV010000141.1 GCA_023418375.1 Actinomycetes bacterium
CTTGGGAGGAATTCAGCCGGGACCGTCTCATGGCGTTAGCGGCGGGAGTGACCTACTATGCGCTCCTGGCCATCTTCCCGGCGATTGCCGCTCTCGTTTCCATCTACGGCCTGTTCGCCGACCCGGCGACGATCCAGGATCATCTCAATGCCTTGTCGGGCTTGCTGCCGGGCGGCGCACTCGACATCGTCCGGGAACAAATCACCCGCATCGCCTCGGCGGGCGGAGGCACCCTGGGCGTCAGCTTCCTGGTCGGTCTGGTGATCTCCCTTTGGAGCGCGAATGCCGGCATGAAAGCGGTCTTCGACGCCCTCAACATCGTCTACGACGAAGAGGAAAAGAGAAGCTTTCTGTGGCTGAACGCCCAATCTCTCGCCTTCACGTTGGCGGCCATCGCGTTCGTTCTTCTGGCGCTTGCCGGTATCGTGGTCCTGCCCGTCGTGTTGGACTTCATCGGACTGCGAAGCAGCGTCGGATGGCTGATCGCCATTGCCCGGTGGCCGGTCCTCCGGGCCATGGTGATCCTTGGATTGGCGGTGCTCTACCGCTACGGTCCAAGCCGCGATAAGGCGGAGTGGAAATGGGTGACGCCGGGCGGCATCGTGGCGGCCGTGCTGTGGCTGGCCGGGTCGATGCTGTTCTCGTGGTACGTCTCAAATTTCGGCAGCTACAATGAGACCTACGGCTCGCTCGGAGCCGTCATTGGCTTCATGACCTGGATCTGGCTGTCGAGCATCATCGTGCTCCTGGGAGCCGAGATCAACGCCGAGATGGAGCACCAGACGGCGCAGGACACCACCAAGGGGCCGCCCCAGCCGCTTGGACGCCGCGGCGCGGCCGTGGCCGACACGATCGGACAGGCCAGGACATGATGCGGCAAGCTTTGGTGCCGCGCCCCTTAGGGGTGCCTGAGGACTACGTGTAGCAAAGACCATCCCTTTGGATGATCTGTTTCCCGTCTGCTCGTGACTGTAAGCTTCAAGGCGAGCAGCAGGATCCTCCGATGCCAGCAGCACAGCCAAACCTCTGGGGCGCAAGCGACGCCTATGAGCGCTATATGGGCCGATGGAGCCGGATTGTCGCTCCGATCTTCACCACCTGGATCGGCGTGCGATCCGGAGCACACTGGCTGGATGTCGGATGCGGCACGGGCGTACTGACCTCGGCCATCCTCAGCGGATCCGAGCCTGGCCGCATCGTCGGCATCGACAGTTCCGCGATCTTCCTCGAGGCTGCTCAGCGGCAGGTCCGCGATCCCCGCGTCTCCTTCAGGAAGGGAGATGCCCAATCGCTCCCTGAGGGCAATGAAGTCTTCGACGTCGCCGTGTCCGGACTTGTTCTGAACTTTGTTCCGGACAAAGACGCCATGCTCAGCGAGATGGCCCGCGTCGTCAGGCCGGGGGGCACAGTTGCGCTGTACGTCTGGGATTATCCCGGACACATGCAAGTCATGCGGTATTTCTTCGATGCCGCGAATGCGTTGGATCCCAGGGCCCAGGAGTTCGACGATGGCGTGAAGGCATCCTTCTGCAGGCCGGCCCCCTTAGCCGAGCTGCTCACGAGCGCGGGTCTCGCGGACGTAGAAGTCCGGGCCATTGATATCCCAGCCGCATTTGAGAGTTTCGATGATTACTGGAATCCCTTTCTAGGAGGGACGGGCTCTGCGCCGAAATACTGCATGTCCCTTGATGCGCAGACGCGCGAGCACCTGCGGGAGACAATTCGTGCGCGACTACCCACAGGCCCCGACGGCGAGATCCTGCTTGCTGCGCGGGCATGGGCTGCGAAAGGGCGCCTGACCGATCCAGGCTCAGATGTTCCATGAAGACAATGACGGGGCGGGAAGGATGCCGCCAATCTTCCGGCTCCAGTAAGGCCGCGTGCAGACAGCACCTGCATGGCAAGGCCTGTTAGTGATTTGACGATCCGATCGACAGGCGTGTGATCACACAATCGCCATCTCCACGAACTCTGCAAACGCCTGATTGATTGGCTGGCGCAAAACGGCAGCATGGCCGAGGACCGTTTCTCCCGTCCTCGGCCGCTGGATGTTAGAACTCGTACTTCAGCACGATCTCATCATCGATGATGTCACCAGTGGCTCTGAAGCCGACGCTTTCATAGAGATCACGCGCTGACACATTGCCGGGTTTCACACCCAAAACGACACATGAGCATCCTGACTGCTCTCCGAGCATCTTGAGGATCTGTACAAGGGCAGTCCGCCCATACCCTTTTCCCTGGAAACGAGCGTCGATCATGAGACGGTAGATCCAGTAGTTTTCATCATCCTCGTCGAGAGCATACATGGCGAACCCCACCGGTTCGCTTCCCGCACGAATGATGAGCGGTACGCAGGCAGGGTTGTCGTCCGCCTCTTCCAGTGAATCCTCATTGCTCGCGACAAATGAGGACTGGTAGGGATGCACCCGTAACGAACGAACACATTCCCGTTCATCGGGATGTATTTTCTCGACAGTAACCGAAGGCATTTCAGCAACGTAAGGTTGCTCTTCTTGCTTCATGACAGCATCTTCCTGTAGCGGTGCAGAAGTTTGCACCAGCTTCCAGCCGCTTGAATGATTGGCACGGCGCGGCCAGCGACGCCCTTCGGCGTGCAAACTGGGTTGGCGGCGCGATTTCGGCGATGCTCGTCGCAGCGGAACTTAGCGGCTGAAAAGAAGTCCCAATCGAG
>JAEZZV010000178.1 GCA_023418375.1 Actinomycetes bacterium
GCCCGGGGCCGGCCTGGTCGGCGGCCGCCGGGGCTGGCGCTGCCTCCGTCGCGGCCCGGCCGTCCGCTGACCGCTCCGCGGCGCGGTCGTCAGTGGTGGCGGCGGGTCGAGGCGTCCCGTTCACCGCCTGGCCGAGGACCTCGTTGCGGCGGCGGTAGTCGGCGAAGAAGTCCCACCAGGCCGGGTCCACCGACTCCTTGTCCGCGAGGTACTGCTCGTAGAGCTCGTCGACGAGCCACTCGTTGGCGCCGAACGTCGACCGGAGTGCGCCTCGATCAGCCTGCTGGGACACGCGGGGATCGCCTCTTCCACCGTGACGAAGGCCGCGCCTGTGCGGCCCTTTCCGCCCCCCACCCTAGGCCAACCCGGGCCTTTGGTCCCGGTCGCGTGCGGGTGATGGGACGATCTCGTCCCATGGTCACCCGCCTTGGTCAGGTCCGGGTCAGAACCCGGCCAGGACCGCGCAAAGCAGGGGTCCTGGCCGGGTCAAGCGGTGCGCTCAGGTGATGTCGCGACGGAACGTCGTGAAGCGCCCCACCGCGGCCAGCACCAGCCCGTAGGCGACCAGCACGACCAGGCCCTGCCAGCGCGGCAGGAGCCCGCTCATCCCGGCAGCCGAGTAGAAGCTCGAGCCGGCGATGGCCTCGCCCGCGGCGCCCGGGAGGAACTTCGCGACGCCCTCGAGGGGGTCGATCATCGAGAACGCGATGCGCAGCACCGGCTCGACGATCTGCGTGAAGGCCAGGATCACGACGATGCCGACGACCTGGTTCTTCAGCGCCGTCCCGAAGCCGACGCCCACGAGGGTCCACACGGCGAGCGCCACGGCGGACCAGACGGCCGCCTGGATGACCTCGCTGTCGCCGAGGAACGTGCTCTCGCCGGACGCCGCCAGCACGGCGGCGCCGGGCAGGAACGTGGCCAGGACGCCCGCGAGACCGAAGAGCGCCCCGACGGGCAGGCTCGCCAGGAGCTTCGCCCCGATGACGACGTCGCGCCGGGGCTCGGCCAGCAGCGTGGGCGTGATGGTCATGTGCCGGAACTCGCCCGTCACCGACATCGCGCCGGCGATCACCGGGAAGACGTACCCCAGGGACGGCGCGAGCGTGTAGACGGCGAGGGCGATCTCGCGGGGCGGGATGGGTACGGCCGGCCCTCCGTCCGCGCCGGGGATGTTCATGCTCGCGCCCGACGGGTCGTTGGTCAGGGCGAACGCCATCACGACGGCGATGAAGCCCATGTACAGGACCATCGTCAGGAGGAGGACCCACCACAGCCGGGTCGTGACGAACTTGCGGTACTCCGCGCGGAGGGCGGGCATCAGGGCGGTGCTCACGCGGCGACCTCCCCGGCCGTCGGGGCGCCGGTATGCCCGCCGGTGAGCCGGAGGAAGACCTCTTCGAGGTTGACCTCGCCCGGGACGAGCTCGTGCACCTCGACGCCCGCGGCGAAGGCGGCCGCGCCGGCCTCGGCGGCGTCCACGTCGGCCAGGACGACGGCGCCCGGACGGCCCGGCACCTCGGTCGCACGGCCCGGCCAGCGCTCCGCCACGAGGCGTGCCAGCCCGGGGCCGTCGGGGGAGGCGAGGAGCGTCGTCCGGCGCGCCAGCCCCTCGCGGCGGGCGAGCGCCTCGAGCTCGGGCAGGGAGGAGGAGTGGACGAGCCTGCCGCCCGCGATGATGACGACGTCGTCGACGGTCTGCTGGACCTCGGAGAGCACGTGGCTCGACACGAGGACGGTGCGCTCCTCCGCGGCGAGGTAGCGCAGGAGCGAGCGGAGCCAGGCGATGCCCTCGGGGTCCAGGCCGTTGGCGGGCTCGTCCAGGAGCAGCACCTTCGGGTCGCCGAGCAGCGTCGTGGCCAGGCCCAGCCGCTGGCGCATGCCCAGCGAGAAGCCGCCGGCCCGGCGACGGGCGGCGTCGGAGAGGCCGACCAGGTCGAGCACCTCGTCGCAGCGCTTCGTGGGGACGCCGACCTGGGGGGCGAGAACCCGGAGGTGGTCGCGCGCCGTCCGACCCGGGTGGAAGCTCGATGCCTCCAGCGCGGCCCCGACGACGCGGCCCGGGCGCTCCAGGTCGTGGTAGCTCCGGCCTCCGATCGTGGCGGTCCCGGACGTCGGCACCACGAGCCCCAGCAGCATCCGCAGCGTGGTGGTCTTGCCCGCCCCGTTCGGCCCGAGGAACCCGGTGACCCGCCCGGGCCCGACCTCGAAGGAGAGGTCGTCCACCGCGTGCACCGCCCCGAAGGTCTTGGACAGGTGCTGGACACTCACCACGCCGTCGATCGACATCGTCATACGAGCCACCCTACTTGTTCGTGTATGGCTATAACAAAGGCTTCATTCCCCCGGTGCGGACCGGGGCCCGCCGCCGGCCGTCCCGACGCGGCCGCCGGGCAGCGTCACGCGCAGGCGGGCCCCGGTCGTCGAGTCGGCCACCGCGACCGTCCCGCCGTGCAGCTCGACCGCCCAGCGGACGATCGCCAGGCCGAGGCCGGTGCCGCCCGTGCTCGTGCGGCCGGTCTGCGCGGGCGCGTTGCCGCGCGTGAAGCGCTGGAAGATGCGCTGCCGGTCGGCGGGCGCGATGCCCGGCCCCTCGTCCACCACGTCGATCACGGCGAAGGCGCCCACCCGGCGCGCCTCCAGCCGGACGACGCCGCCGTCGGGGGAGTGGCGGACGGCGTTGTGCAGGAGGTTCGCCACGACCTGGTGCAGCCGCTCCGCGTCGCCCGGCAGCGTGAGGTCCGGGGGCCGGACGTCGACGGCGAACGTGACGCCCTTGGCGCCGCCCAGCGGCTCGGCCAGGGTGGCGGCCTCCTGGAGGAGGTCGGCCACGACGACGTCCGAGATCTCCAGCCCGACGGCGCCCGCCTCGATGCGCGACAGGTCGAGCAGGTAGGTGACCAGGCGCCCGAGCCGCTCGGTCTGGTCGAGCGCCGCCTGCAGGGTGCCCGGGTCGGCCGCCACGACGCCGTCGACCATGTTCTCCAGCTGGGCCTGGAGGGCGGCGACAGGGGTGCGCAGCTCGTGCGACACGTTCGCGACCATCTCCCGGCGCAGCGTGTCCACCTGCTCGAGGTCCTGCGCCATCGTGTTGAACGCCTGCGCGAGCTGGCCCACCTCGTCGCGGCTCGTCGCGCGGACGCGACGGCTGTAGTCGCCCGACGCCATGGCCTGGGCGGCCGTGCGCATCTCGCGCAGCGGCGCGGTCATCCCGTGCGCGATGACCTGAACGGCGATGACACCGACGACGATCGCGAGCGGCAGGGTGCGGGTGGGCCCGAGGTGGTTCTGCAGGCCCACCCAGGTGACCAGCGCAGCCAACGTCACCGTGGCCGTGACCAGCACGCCGAGCTTGATCTTGATCGAGGAGAACCGGTCGAGCGGTCGGACGTCCGGCAGGAGCCGGCGCCCGGCGTGCCGCGGCTGGTCCACTCAGGTGTCCGCGGGCTCGAAGGCGTACCCGACGCCGTGCACGGTGCGGATGAGGTCCGCGCCGAGCTTGCGGCGCAGCGCCTTCACGTGGGAGTCGACGGTCCTGGTGCCGCTCGCGTCGACCCAGTCCCACACCTCCGCCAGCAGGCGCTCGCGCGTGAGCACGGTGCGCGGCGAGGACGCGAGCGTGACGAGCAGGTCGAACTCGGTCGGGGTGAGGTGGACGGGCTCGCCCGCGCGGGAGACCCTGCGCTGCGCCCGGTCGATGACGACGTCGCCGGTCGTGATCGCCGGCGGGGCCTGGTCGGACAGCTGCGCTGCGCGCTCGACCCGGCGCAGCAGCGCCTTGCTGCGGGCGACCAGCTCGCGCATGGAGAACGGCTTGGTCATGTAGTCGTCGGCACCGACGCCGAGGCCGACCAGCATGTCCGTCTCGTCGTCGCGCGCGGTGAGCATGATGACGGGCACCGGCCGGTCGGCCTGGATCCGCCGGCACACCTCCAGCCCGTCCATCCCAGGGAGCATGACGTCGAGCACCACGAGGTCCGGCTCCAGCGTCGCCGCGGCCTGGACGCCGGACGGGCCGTCCCCGGCCACGTCGACCTGCCATCCCTCGGCGGTGAGGCGGTGGGCGATGGCGGTGGCGATGGCGGGCTCGTCCTCGACGACCAGGACCCGCGTCCCGCCCCCGCCGGCCCCGTGCGGCGGCTGCGCTGCTCGGCTCATCACGCGCCTAGCGTGGCACAGGGGCCCGGGGGTGCTGGGTTATGCTCGCCGCATCATGGACAGCTCAAGTCCGTGCCGGTGCTGGTCCGTCAGCACCGGCGCGCTCCAGGTCCTGACCCTCCCGCGGTGCACCGGTCGCACCGCCGACGGCCCGTGCGGTGGCCGATGGCGCGGTGACGCTCCGTGCTGACCGACTGGCTGCTCGTCGGCTTCGGCATCCTGCTGACGGCCGGCACCGCGGTGTTCGTCGCGGCCGAGTTCGCCCTCGTGACGCTCGACCCCGGGCTGGTGGAGCAGGACCTCGAGCGGCGGCCCGACCGGCGCGGGGCAGCCGTACGCTCCGCGGTGCGCGAGCTCTCCACCCAGCTCTCGGGCGCGCAGGTGGGCATCACGCTGACGACCATCCTGCTGGGCTACACCGCTCAGGCCGCCCTCACCCGCCTCCTCGAGGACCCCCTCGACGGCCTGCTCGGCACGGCCGCGGCCGCCGGGCTGGCCACCGTCCTCGCCATCGTCGTCGTGAACGGCTTCTCGATGCTGTTCGGCGAGCTGGTGCCCAAGAACTTCGCGCTCAGCGCGCCTCTGACGACCGCCCGCACGGTGACCCCGCTCCAGCGCGGCTTCACGACCGTGCTCCGGCCGGTCATCCACCTCCTCAACGCCAGCGCCAACGCGCTGCTGCGCCGGTTCGGCGTCGAGCCGCGCGAGGAGCTGTCCGGCGGGCGCTCGCCGCAGGAGCTCATCGCCCTGGTCCGACGCTCGGCCGCGGCGGGCACGCTCGACGAGGGCACGGCGACGCTCCTGGCCAACTCCCTCGAGCTGGGCACCCTCACCGCCGTCGACGTCATGACCGACCGGACCCGCATGGAGGTGGTCCGGCGCGACGACACCGCTGCCGACGTGCTCGCGCGCGCCCACGCCACCGGTCACTCGCGGTTCCCGGTGATCGGCGAGAGCCACGACGACGTCGTCGGGCTGGTCCACCTGCGCCGGGCCGTGGCCGTGCCCTGGGAACGCCGCGGCGAGGTGCCGGCGGCGGCCCTGATGGACCCGGTGCCGCGGGTCCCCGAGACGGTCCCGCTCGGCCCGCTCCTCGTGGAGCTGCGCGAGCACCTGCAGATGGCCGTCGTCGTGGACGAGTACGGCGGGACGGCCGGGGTGGTGACGCTGGAGGACGTCATCGAGGAGCTGGTCGGTGACGTCGCCGACGAGCACGACCCGCGGGCGACCGGGGCACGCCGGGTGGGGGAGCGGGCGTGGAGCGTGCCCGGGCTGCTGCGGCCGGACGAGCTGACCGAGCAGACGGGGCTCGTCGTGCCCGAGGACGGCGCCTTCGAGACCCTCGGGGGCCTCGTGATGGCCGTCCTGGGGCGGATCCCCGTGACGGGTGACCGGGTGGAGGTGCCCGGCGTCGTGCTGCGCGTCGAGGCCATGGACGGGCGCCGGGTGGACCGGCTGCGCGTCATGGCGGCGGAGGACGGTGGTCCCGCGTGAGCCCGGCCCTCGGCATCGCGATCGCTCTCGCCCTCCTCGCCGCGAACGCGTTCTTCGTCGGTGCGGAGTTCGCCGTCGTCTCGGCCCGGCGCAGCGCGATCGAGCCGCTGGCCGCGGCGGGGTCGAGCCGGGCGCGGACGGCGCTGTGGGCGATGGAGAACGTCTCGCTCATGCTGGCGTGCGCGCAGCTCGGCATCACGCTGGCGTCCGTGTCGCTCGGCGCCGTCGCCGAACCCGCCCTGGCGCACCTCCTTGAGGAGCCGCTCGCGGCGCTCGGGCTGGGTGAGGCGGCCGTGCACCCCGTCGCGGTGGCCATCGCCCTGGCGGTCGTCGTGTACCTGCACGTGGTGCTCGGGGAGATGGTGCCGAAGAACCTCGCGGTCGCCGGGCCGGACCGCGCGGCGCTGTGGTTCGCGCCGCCGTTGGTGTGGGTGGCGCGCGCCGTCCGCCCGCTGATCGGCGCGCTGAACTGGCTCGCCAACCACCTGGTGCGCCTGGCAGGGGTGGAGCCGAAGGACGAGGTGGTCTCCGCGTTCACGGCGGAGGAGGTCCAGTCGATCGTGGCCCGGTCGCAGGCCGAGGGCCTCCTGCGCGACGAGCAGGGCCTCCTCGCCGGCGCGATCGAGTTCTCCGACCGGACGGCGGGCGACGTCATGGTGCCGGTCGACCGGCTCGTCGCGGTGGGCCCAGGGTGCACGGTGGACGACGTCGAGCGGTCGGTCGCGCGGACCGGGTTCTCCCGGTTCCCCGTCACGGACGCCGACGGCGTGCCCGTCGGCTACCTGCACGTGAAGGACGTGCTGTGGGCCGGGCCGGCGGACCGGGACCGGCCCGTGCCGGCGTGGCGCGTGCGCCCTCTCGCGCAGGTCGCCCCGGGCGACGAGGTGGAGGAGGCGCTCGCAGCGATGCAGCGCACGGGCGTGCACCTGGCCCGGGTGACCGTGCCCGCGGACGACGCCGGGCCCGAGGACGCGCCGGGCCGGGTCGTCGGTGTGGTGTTCCTCGAGGACATCCTCGAGGAGCTCGTGGGCGAGGTCCGGGACGCGATGCAGCGTCGCCAGCCGTGACGGGCGACGTCGCCGCCGCGCACGGCGGGTGCCGGTTGTGAACAACCGATGCCGCACGGTTGAACAACGCGGGTGTGACGATCCTCTCCCGATCGGTGACCTCGGGGCCTTGGATCAGGCCCGCGACACCCGTTACTGTTCCGTTACCACCTCGACGACGGGTCCCTGGGCGTTCGCGTGCCTGGGACCTGGGCCTGGTGGCTCGTGAGTGCACACGGAGGTCTTGTGGAGTCTGGTCGGTCGCGGACACCGTCATCGGTGTCCCCCGGGACTCCGGCGTCTCGCCGCGCGATGCGCGACGACGCGACGTCCTCGCGGGCGCAGCGTCGTGACCGTCGCTCGGCCCGTCCGCACCGGACCGTGACGCTCGCGGCCGTCTCCGGCTCGTGGCTGCCCCGCTCTGCGATCCTCGCCGCCCTCGCGGTCGCCACGATCGGCGTCCCGGTGTCGGCCGAGCTCGCGGGTCGCCAGACACCCCTGGAGGCCACCGGGTTGGACCGCCCGGGGTTCCCGACCGCGTACGAGGTCCTCTCGGGGACGACCGTCGACAGCACGCCCACGTCGCTCCTGGCCGCCGTCCCCGGCGCCGTGCGGCTGGCGGACTCGGCGAGCCGGACCCTCGCCCGCTCCCCGCTGCCGGACTGCACGGGCGTCGCCGCCGACAGCGCCGCCAACGGGCAGATCGCCGCGGCCGACCTGTGCACCCTCTGGGACGGCACCAACTCGCTGCGTGGCGACGCCGCCGTCACGCTCGCCGAGCTGAACCTGACGTTCCGGGCCTCGTTCGACCGGGACCTGTGCATCACGGACTCCTACCGCACGCTCGCCGAGCAGCGGCGCCTCGCCTACACCAAGGGCGGGCTCGCGGCGACGCCGGGCACGTCGAACCACGGGTGGGGCCTCGCGATCGACCTGTGCTCGTCGGAGACGAACAGCAGCGCGGTGATGACCTGGCTCAACGACAACGGCCCGACGTACGGCTGGGAGAACCCGGCGTGGGCGAAGCGCGGCGGCTCCGGCCCCCACGAGCCCTGGCACTGGGAGTACGTCCCGGGCACGATCGAGAAGGGCACCAACTGGAGCCGCTGACGCGCCAGACGTGAACGACGAGGCGCTCCCCCGTCCGGAAGGCGTCGGCGATGCAGCTCATCGGCTCGGCCGCCATACCCGTCCGGCGGTAGTGCACCGGGTCGATGTGGTCGCCCGAGCAGACCTGCCAGCAGTCCATGGACTCGTCCATCCAGACCGCGGCCGTGCGACCGTCCGGGCCGGTCAGACGGGCCCAGGAGAGGCCGTCGGCGTCGCGGATGACGTCGAGGTAGGCGTCGTCGAGGTCCAGGCCGCGCGCGGAGCGGGGCGCGCGCAGGTCGTGGTCGCCGGAGGCGGGCTCGGTCGTCGTCGGGAGGAGGCGCTCGTCCACGAGGACGCGCGTTGCGGCGTCGAGCTGGAAGGTGCACTCGTCCAGGGAGCCGTCGCCGGGCGACAGCCACGGGTGGAAGCCGACCCCGTACGGCGCGGGGGTCGCCCCGAGGTTGGTGGCGGTGGTCTGCACGTGCAGACCCGCGTCGGACAGCCGGTAGGTCACGCGCAGGAGGAGGTCGAACGGGTAGCCGCCGCTCGCTGGCAGGCGCAGCTCGAGCGTGACCGCCGCGCCGTTCGCGTGGTCCGCGTCCTCGACGGGGACCCGGGTCCAGCGCTGCCACATGACCAGGCCGTGGAGCGCGGTGCCCGTCTTGGGCTCGCTGAGGTCCACCTGGTGCTCCGCGCCCGCGAAGGAGTACCGGCCGTCGCGCAGCCGGTTCGGCCAGGGCGCAAGGAGCGCGCCGTGGCCGGCGGGGGCGACCTCGTCCTCGCGGTACGGCGTGAACACGTCGCGACCGCCGACGGCGTACGCGCGCACCTTGGCGCCGATGTCGGTGACGGTGGCCTCGTGCTCGCCGGAGGCGATGCGGAGCTGATGGCCGGACAGGGGAGCGGCGGCGTCGCCGGCGGGCAGGGAGTTCACCCGGGAAGGTTAGTGCCCCGGGGCGGCCGTCAGGCCGGATCTCAGGCCCAGACGGGCTGGTGTCTTGTTGCCTGAACGACCAGTGGCCGCCGCCCCGAGGGGCGACGGCCACTGGCGGAATGGACGTGCCCGCCCGCGCGACCGGGAGGGCACGCCCGCGTCAGGCGACGGTCTCGGTCTCCTGGGCGGACCGCTCGTCAGCCGACGCCGCGCGCCGCCGGCGCACGTCCTGCAGCGACGTCCCGTAGTACGCCGCGGCCATCAGGTCCTTCATGTCGTCGAGCATCGGCATGCGCGGGTTCGCGGGAGCGCACTGGTCCTCGTACGACCGCATCGCGAGGTCGTCGAGCTTGCCGATGAACGCCGCCTCCGACACGCCCTGCGCCTGGAACGACGAGGGGATGCCCACCGCGTCGCGCAGCCGCTCGACCGCCGCGGCGTAGGACTCGACGCCCTCCTCCGGGGTGGCGGCCGGCAGGCCCAGGTGCTTGGCGATCTGCTGGAACCGCTCCGGCGCGACGTAGTACTCGTACTTCGGCCAGCTCGTGAGCTTGGTCGGGACGGTGCCGTTGTAGCGGATCACGTGCGGGAGCAGGGTCGCGTTGGTCCGGCCGTGCACCAGGTGGAACGTGGAGCCGACCGTGTGCGCCATGGCGTGCACGATGCCGAGGAACGCGTTGCCGAACGCCATGCCGGCGATGGTCCCGGCGTTGTGCATCTTCTCGCGCGCCGTGACGGCCGCCTCGCCGCCCTTCACCGACTCCTCGAGGTTCTCGAAGATCAGCTTGATGGCGTGCAGGGCCATGCCGTCGGTGAAGTCGTTGGCGTAGACGGACACGTACGCCTCGGTGGCGTGCGTGAGGGCGTCGAAGCCGGAGTCGGCGGCGAGGAAGCCGGGCATCTTGCCGGTGAGCGCGGGGTCGACGATCGCGACCGTCGGCGTGAGCGCGTAGTCGGCGAGCGGGTACTTCACGCCGGTCTTCTCGTCGGTGATGACGGCGAACGGGGTGACCTCCGCGCCCGTGCCCGAGGTGGTCGGGATGCAGACGAGCTTGGCGACCTCACCGAGCGTCGGGAACTTGAACGCGCGCTTGCGGACGTCGAAGAACTTCTCGCGCATGTCGGCGAAGACGATCTCCGGGTGCTCGTAGCGCAGCCACATGACCTTGGCCGCGTCCATCGGCGAGCCACCGCCCAGGGCGATGATCGTGTCAGGGCCGAACTCGCGCATGAGCTCGGTGTTCCGGTTCACCGACGCGATGGTCGGCTCGGGCTCGATGTTGTCGATGATCTGGAGCGCGACCTTGCCCGGGCGACGGTTGAGGACGTCGATGATCCGGTCGACGAAGCCGAGCTTCGTCATCGTCGCGTCGGTGACGATCGTGACCCGGTCGACCCCGTACATGTCCTCGAGGTACCGGATGGCGTTCGGCTCGAAGTAGGTCTTCGCCGGCACCTTGAACCACTGCAGGTTGTTGTTGCGCCGGCCGATCCGCTTGATGTTGATGAGGTTCACCGCCGAGACGTTGTTGGACACCGAGTTCGCGCCGTACGAGCCGCAGCCGAGCGTCAGCGAGGGGATGAAGGAGTTGTAGATGTCGCCGATGCCGCCCTGCGACGACGGCGAGTTCCAGATCACGCGGACGGCCTTCACGCGGCGGCCGAACTCCTCGGCCAGCTGGGCGTCCTCGGTGTGGATGGCGGCGGAGTGGCCCAGGCCGTCGAACTCCACCATCGCCTCGGCCATGAGCAGGCCCTGCTCGCGGGTCTCCGCGCGCAGCACCGCCAGGACGGGGCACAGCTTCTCGCGGGTCAGCGGCTCACCGGGGCCGACCTCCGACACCTCGGCGATGAGGATCGAGGTGTCGTCGGGGACCGTGAAGCCCGCCATCTGCGCGATGCGGACCGGCGACTGGCCGACGACGGACGCGTTGAGCTTGGCGCCGGCGCAGTTCGCGTCCGCGGCGGTGACGCCGAAGATGAGCTGCTCGAGCTTGGCCTTCTCCTCGGCGTTGCAGCGGTACGCGTGCAGCCGGGCGAACTCGGTCATCGCGGCGTCGTAGACCTCGGCGTCGAGGATCGCCGCCTGCTCGGACGCGCAGACCATGCCGTTGTCGAAGCACTTGCTCATCACGATGTCGTTGATCGCGCGCTTGAGCTTCGCCGACTTCTCGACGTAGGCCGGGACGTTGCCGGCGCCGACACCGAGGGCGGGCTTGCCGCAGGAGTAGGCGGCCTTGACCATCGCGTTCCCGCCGGTCGCCAGGATCAGGGAGACGCCGGGGTGGTTCATGAGCTCGTTGGTCGCGTCGATGGACGGCTGCTCGACCCACTGAATGCAGTGCTCGGGAGCACCGGCCGCGACGGCCGCGTCGCGCACGACCTTGGCGGCCTCGACCGAGCTGGCCTGGGCGGACGGGTGGAAGGCGAAGATGATCGGGTTGCGCGTCTTCAGGGCGATGAGCGACTTGAAGATGGCGGTCGAGGTGGGGTTGGTGACCGGGGTCACGCCACAGATCACGCCGACCGGCTCGGCGATCTCGACGATGCCGTGCAGGTCGTCGCGGCCCACGATGCCGACGGTCTTGAGCTCGGCCATGGAGTGCGTCACGTGCTCGCACGCGAAGATGTTCTTGACGGCCTTGTCCTCGAAGACACCCCGCTTGGTCTCCTCGACCGCGAGCTTCGCGAGCTCGCCGTGCTTGTTCAGCGCGGCGACCGAGGCCTTCTTGACGATGTGGTCCACGTCCTCCTGGGTGAAGGAGGCGTAGGCGGCGAGGGCCTTCGCGGCACCTGCGACGAGCGTGTCGATCGCGCTCGCGGGGGCCGGTCGCTGGACGGTGACGGCGGCGTCGCCGCCGCTCTTACGGTTGCTCACGGGGATCCTCCCGGGCCGGTCTGCTCTGTGGAGTGGATCGCCCTTGACCCGAGATCGACGGTAGGCGACGTGGGATGACTTTCCTTGTGTCGAAAGTCCCGGCGAGGACGGTTGATTTTCACGGCAGTCCCCGGACGTCGTCCCACCACTGGCACTCCCGGGTCGAGAGTGCTAACAATGGAGGCGTAGCCGCTCGGGTCGGAGCCCGGCGCACCGCCGCCGCTCACGGCCCGGGTCCACGCGACGTCCCGGAGGGTCCGGGACGCGAACGGAGGAGGTGGTGAGCGTGGCTACGCGTTACGACCCGTTCGCCGAGACCGCTCGGTGGATGGACCAGATGATGGGCGCCGTGCGCGAGGCGTCGGCCCTGAACGTGCCGGCGATGCCGATCGACCTCTACCGCGCCGGGGACCACTACGTCCTGCACGTCGACCTCCCGGGCGCCGACCCCGGCAGCGTCGACGTCAACGTGGAGGACCGGACGCTCACCATCCGCGCGGAGCGCACCGCCCGCACCGAGGCCGGCGTTCAGTGGCTGGCTCGCGAGCGCGCGACCGGGACCTACGTGCGCCAGCTCAACCTCGGGCGCGGCCTCGCGCTGGACGCGATCACGGCCAGCTACGCCGACGGCGTCCTCACGCTGACGATCCCCGTCGCCGAGGAGGCCAAGCCCCGGCGCATCGAGGTGCAGCGCGGGCACGACACGGCGGCGATCGCCGACCAGCCGCACGCGCAGGTGTCGGGCGGCTGAGCCGTCCCGGCCCGCGCCCCGGCGCTCAGCGGTCGAGGCAGGCGGCCAGGCGCCGTCCTGCCTCGACCACGAGCGGTCGCGGCATCGCGAGGTTCATCCGCACGTGCCCGGTGCCCGCGTCGCCGCACAGGACACCGTCCGTCAGTGCGAGGCCGGTCGTCCGCCGCAGCCACCGGCCGAGCGGCTCCTCGCCGGGGCCGTCCCCGGCGGGCAGGCCTGCCAGGGCCTCCCGCAGGTCGAGCCAGGCCAGGTACGTGCCCTCGGGCGGCCGGTAGCCGACGCCCGGGACGCCCGCCAGCGCCTCGGCCAGGGCGTGACGGTTACCGTCGAGGTACGCCAGCGTGTCGGCGAGCCACGCCCGGCCGTGGGTGTAGGCGGCGGTGTTCGCGACGGCGCCGACCGTCGAGGCGCCCTCGGTGAGCAGGTCGTCGTGCCGCAGCCAGGAGGCCAGGTCGTCGTCGTTCGTCAGCACGACCTGGGCGCACTTCAGACCCGGGATGTTCCATGCCTTCGACGCGGACACGCCCGTGACCGTGTGTGCCGCCGTGGCGGGGGAGAGCGACGCGTACGGCACGTGCCGGCCCGGCGCGTGGACGAGGGGTGCGTGGATCTCGTCGGCGAACACCCGGCCGCCGTGCCGCTCGACCACGGCGGCGAGGGCCTCGAGCTCGTGCCGCTCGGCGACCCGGCCCGTCGGGTTGTGGGGGTTGACCAGGACGAGAAGGTGACCGCCCGCCCGGAAGGCGGCGTCGAGCGCCTCGAGGTCGAGGGTCGGGCGGCCCGCGCCGTCGAGCGCCATCGGGACCTGCAGGACGGGGCGACCCCAGACCTCAGGCGCGGTCACGAACGGCATGTACGCGGGAGTCGGCAGGATGACCGGCGAGCCCGGCCGCGAGAACAGGTCGATCGCCAGGCGCAGCCCCTCGGTCACGTGGCCCACCGGGCGCACGCGGTCGCGCGCGACCTGCCAGCCGTAGGCGGCGTCGGCCCACGAGGCGAACGCCTCGCCGAGCGAGGTGCGGACGGCGGGAGGCAGATACCCGAGCAGGCCCCGCCCGACGGCGTCCTGCACCGCCTCGAGGACGGCGGGCGCCACCCCGAGGTCGGACTCGGCGACCCAGGCGGCGATGTCCGCCGGCATCCCGGTCCACTTGAGGCTCCCGCGCGCCCGCAGGGTGTCGGCATCGAGGAGGTCGCGAGGGTCGCTCATGGCCGCACCGTAGCGGTCCTCGCACGCCCGGTCGGACCCGGGTCTTCCCGCGGGCCGGGCGACCCGCGCGTGATGCCCCTCGTGCGGGGGCGCCACGCGCCGGGACGCGTCGGTCAGGTGATCTCGCCGCGCCAGGCACCCGTCTCGGTGCCGCGCGTCTCGATGAACTCCTTGAACCGGCCCAGGTCCTTCTTCACCTGCATGTCGTCCGCGCCCACGAGGGCGCCCGCCTTCTCGGTGAGCGACTCGGACTCCCAGTCGATCTGGACCATGATCCGCGTGGTGTCCTCCGAGAGCCGGTGGAACGTGACGACGCCACCGTGGGTCTTCCCGTCGACGCTGCGCCACGCGACGCGCTCCTCGGGGATCTGCTCGGTGATCGCGGCGTCGAACTCCCGCTCCACACCACCGACGGTGGTGCGCCAGTGCGTCATGTCGTCACCCAGCTGCCGGACCTCCTCGACGCCGCCCATGAACTCCGGGAACGACTCGAACTGTGTCCACTGGTTGTACGCCGTGCTGATGGGGACGTTGACGTCGATCGACTGCTCGACGGTAGGCATGGGTGCCACCTCCGCATGGTTGACGGTCTGTCCTTTTCCACGGTAGGTGGCGGGGTCGGTCCCCGCTCGCCGAGCGCTCGTCGGACGCCGAGAGAAGGCCGGGAAGGGCACGGAACGGGCGTCCCGGACACGCCGGACGTGGCTCGCCGGGCTGCTCCGCTCGGGTGAGCGGGTTGTGCCGAACGGGTGATTCTTCCCTTGCCGGGGGTTGGATCCTTGGTCAATGTCCGGTTTTGTGGCACCCTGTCCACGTCAGCGATAAGGGCAAACCCACCGCGAGGTGGGGACGCAAAGCCACGGGACCCTCGAGGTCGGCCGGGCGAACCGAACGACAGGAGAGCGCGATGTCGCCTCAGACCCCAGCACGAGCGAACCGCACCGACGCCCCCGGAGCCCTGCTCACGCCCTCCGAGGTCGCGAGCATGTTCCGCGTGGACCCCAAGACCGTGACCCGGTGGGCCAAGGCCGGCAAGCTGTCGGCCATCCGCACCCTCGGCGGTCACCGTCGCTACAGCGAGGCCGAGGTGCGCAGCCTGCTCACCGGCATCCCCGCTCCCCGCGACAACGAGTTCTGATCGACACCCCCGCGCGCCGATCACAGCGGCGGCGCGTGGACGGCCCAGCTCGACCGTGAGCCCCCCGGGACACCCGGGGGGCTCACGTGCGTCACGAGCCCGCTGAGGCCCGGACGGTCGCGTCAGGCGCCGACGGCCGCGGCGTGGTCCGGCGCAGGGGCGTTCATGATCATGAGTGCCGGAGTGCCCGGTCTCGCGGCATCCACCGCGTCCCCCGCGCACCACGGCCCACGACGACGAGGCGTCGGTCACCGTGGATGGTGACCGGCGCCTCGTGCCGGGTGGCTGGTTCCGGAAAGTCAGGTGACCTGGGGTGACGGGCGGGGTGTGAGTGGTCGCTCCACCAGCTAACGGTGGCTCGCTCCACAGGCGCAGGTCAGCGCCGCGGGACGGAGGCGTGTGCGCCAGCCCGGGGGGCCGCCGAACGCGACGGTCACCCACGCCGTGGGGCGCGTCAGCCCGTCAGTTCAGGAACCCCGCGTGTATGACCGAAATGCGTTAGGGGACAGTGGCCGTGCCCCGCGAAAGCCGGGCACGGGGGGATGGCGCCCGGACTAGGGACGTCGCCTGGCGTGCCCAAACCGCCGGAGACTTCACGCTGGCTTCTCGTCGACTCCGTGTCGGGCCGTGACCGAACGCCTGGCCGCGCTCGGGATGCGGGCCTCGATCCGGACCGTCGGCGGTGCCTACGACAACGCCGTCATCGAGTCGTTCTGGTCCCGCATGCAGGTCGAGCTCCTGGACCGTCAGCGCTGGCGCACCCGCTTGGAGCTGGCAAACGATCTGCGAGTACCTCGAGATCTTCCACAACCGCCAGCGTCGGGACTGCGCCCTGGGCTGCGAAACGCGCCCTTTACATTGTTAGAGCACGTTGGCCGAGGGCATTGACGTTCGCGCCCGATCTCTGCACCCTTGTGTTCCTGGTTGTTCACATCGACAGGGGGAATGATGAGCACCACACGTCTTCGCCACCGGGCCGCCGCGGTCGTCATCGCCAGCGTCGTCGCGATGACCGCGGCCACGACATCGGCTCATGCCGATTCCGGCGAACCCGACTCGCCCGCGAGCGCGACAACGACAACCGAGCCCGTGGTGATTACGGCTGACTCGGTCGTCTTCACGCTCACGAACGCTGCGGGAACCGAAGAGGTCGTGAGTCTGGAGCGGTTCGCGGCCGAGCTCGCGCGGACGCCTGCCCTGGCCCAGAGAGCGCTCGGTGGTGCCTCGACCAACGCCGTCGGCCGGATCGAGGGTAACTGGTACAAGACATCGAACATCTACTTCAACAAGGACGAGACGAATCGGATCGCGGCCGGCGCCGGTGTCGTCTACATGCTCCCGGCGGGGGTCCCGAATGTCGTCGTTCAGGCCATCCGCGCGGCCGCAGCGGGCGTAGTTGTGTGGGCCGGGATCGCCATCGCCACCGGATCATGCGTCGGGATCAAGACCCCGATCACGATCGGTCCCCGGGTGCCCCTTCCCATCTACCACCGCAGCGGGTTCTGCTACTGACATGACAGCCATCTGGATCGTTCTTGCCGCCGTCGCTCTCGGCGTCGTCGGCTGGTACGCCGGACGCCGCCGAGGACTGCCCGCTACCACTGTCATGATCACCCTTCTTGTTGGTGCCGCCGTCGCTGTCCTGACCGTCCGCGGGGAGTGGCAGCAGGTGGTTGGCGCAGGCATGGTCGGGCTGGTGACCGGTCACGTGCTCGGGGGTGGCCTCCGGCGCGACCGCGCCCCCGCAGCCGGGAGGGCGTCCTCCGGCTGATCCGTCGACCGCGAGGCGGCGGCCCCTGTCATCCCGGGGCCGCCGCCTCATGGCGCCCTCCTCCCACGACGTCGGGCGGGTTCACCGAGGAACGTGCCTGGCGACCTCTCGGTGGACACTCCTGCTCCAGCCTCCGAGTAGCCCGGCCCAGGCGGGGCTACTCGGCGTACCTGGAGATCGCGCAAGACCCGCGGCTGCGCGGCGACATCAGAGGAACCTCGGCGTCTCCGGCGGCGCCGAAGCGAAGGAGCCCCGGACCTCACGGTCCGGGGCTCCTTCGTCGTCCAGCCAGCTGGCTTTCCGGAAGCCACCGGGGTGGCTTTCCGGAACCAGCCGTGGTGGCTGGTTCCGGAAAGGGGTAGAGAGGGCACCTGACCTGGGGTACCGGCGGAGGTCGTCGGAGGCGCTCCACCGGCTAACGGGTGGTCGCTCCACCGCCGCAGGTCAGCGCCGTGGTACGGCGGCGTGTGCGCCGGCCCGGAGGCGGCGTCGCAAGCGCCGGTCACCTGCGCCGTGGGGCGCGTCAGCCCGTCAGCTCAGGCACCCTGCCCGTATGAACGGCATGCGTTAGGGCACAGTGGCCGTGCCCGGCGAAGGCCGGGCGCGGTGGGGGTTCCGGCCTCGCGTCCGGTTCAGGAGCGCCGCCCCAGCGTGGGCAACCCGCCGGAGACTTCACGCCGGCTCCTCGTCGACTCCTTGTGCTGTTCGTGGCCACGGGCACACCTGCAGAACGACGTCGACTTCCCCGTCGCCGCCTGACCGATCAGGAGCGGTCCTGCAAGTTCGCTATCGGGCTTGATGCGATCGCAGGTAGGCGAGATGTGCACCTTGCGGAACGAGCCGCTGAGCTCCAGCCAGACTCGCGGCGGTTCGTATGGCATCAGGTGCCGTACCGGCGTCGTCGAGCCCTCGGCTTCGCCCGGTCCTCATCGGCCTCCAGCACCGGTTCGCCGACAGCGGGCCGCTTGGGCGTCCCCTGCGTAGTCGCGGGCCCGTCGGCGCAGAGGGAAGTGACCTCTTCGATGAGGGCGTCCTGCTCGTCTCCTTCGGCCTCGGCACTGACAACAGCCGCGTGGTCTCCACCGTCCTGCGTGTTCGGCTGGGTCTGGGTGTCCGACTCCGCGTGTCGCCTCGCCCGGATCGCGATCAGAGCTCGCTTCGTTGCCTTCGCGACAACCGCGCCGATGACTGCCACCGCGGCACCCGCCGCCATGATCTTGAGGTCTCTCGCAACGGGGCTCGCACTGGTGCGGGAACCGTCCGCATCCTCATCAGCCTCGGTTCGGTGGAAGTCCGCGTGTGTGGTGAGTACACCGTCGGGGTTGAAGAGCAGGTTGCTCTCGCCGTCCTTGCCTGGCGTGAGGTCGTCCGGGTACTCGCGGTATCCGTACTCCCGCTTCACGCCCACGCGGTCAGGCTAGCGGCGGGAGGCGAAGCGCCGGGCGGCCACAATCGCGTTTTCACCCGCAAGCCTGCACGGCCCCGCCGGAGCGCTGCTTCGTGGTGAGTGCAGTCTTCACGCGCACGCGTCGATGAAGAACTCCTCACCGACAGCCTGATCAAGCTCCGGGATGGTGGCGCGCTGTGCCTCGACGACCGACGCCACGTCCGCGGCGACTGCCGCGCAGATGCTCGCCTTGTCGGCATCGGGTGTGCCCGACCAGCGGAAGTCCAGGGCCCTCCATTGGGCGATGCGACGCTCCTCGGCCTGGGCCTCCGGATCGACGGGCGCTGGGTCCACGGGCTCTGGCGTAGCGGTGACGGTGACGGTCGTCTCGGGAGCGACGGTCACGGTCACAGGCGACGGCTGAATGGTGCATCCAGCGACGACGAGGGTCGTCGCGACAGCCCCACACGCGTGAAGAACGAGTCTGTAGCGCTGCATCGATCGGCCTCCCACCTCGGTGGGAGCGTACAGACCGGGGCCACCGAGCGAGCCTGCCATCGGGGTGAATGGGCTAGTCCGAGACTCACCCGGGCCGATGGGGCACGAGGCCGAAGGTGGCGGCCCGGAAGGGTCGTACGTCCGTGATGTCGGTGTTGCCTGCTTTCCTCGTTCCAAGGTCAGCGGTGAGGAGGACGGCATGGGGAGTGGCGCGGATGGGACCGACGGCGCGATCGGGCCCGGTGGGGCGACGCGGTCGGTGTCCGAGCGGGTTTCCCGCAGGGTGTGGGTCGCTGCCGGTGGCCGGTGCACGATGTGCAACCGGTACTTGCTCGAGGACGAGTTCACCGGCCGCGACGTGGCGGTCGGCGAGCTCGCGCACATCGTCGGCTGGACCGACGCTCCGGGTTCCCCGCGGGGTGACGAGCCGGTCGAGTTCGACGAGCGGAACCTCGAGGCGAACCTGATGCTGCTGTGCCACGACCAGCACCGCGTGATCGACAGCCGGTCGCTGTGGGAGGTGTACGACGCGGAGACGCTGCGGCGGTTCAAGCGCGATCACGAGCACCGGGTCCGCCAGCTCACGGGGCTCGGTCGCGACGACCGCAGCACCGTCCTGCGCGTCGTCGGGTCCTTGCATGATGCGCCCGTCCAGCTGGGGCGGGCCAGCGTCGCGACGGCGCTGCTCGCCGACGGGCGTTTCCCGGACTACGCGCTGACCGGCGCCGACCAGTTCGAGATCGATCTGCGCAGGCTCCCAGGCGAAGCCAACGGCCAGTCCGCGTACTGGGCGATGGCCACCGAGCTCATGCGCGAGCGCCTCGCCACGCTCTCAGTGCACGTCGCCAAGGAGGACGTCAACCGGCTCGCGGTCTTCCCGTTCGCGCGGGTCCCCGCGCTGGTCGCCCTCGGGGCCCAGCTCGACGATGCCGTGCCGACGGACATCTACCCGAAGCGTCGCGACGCCGGCGAGGGGTGGGGTTGGACGCCCGGTGCCCCCGAGGTGCAGTTCACCTGGGCCCGGGCACACGAAGGCAAGGACCCCACCAACGTCGCCGTCGTGTTCTCGGTGTCCGGCACGCCCGACCGGCGTCGCTTCCCTGAGCGGACAGCCTCTGCGACGGTCTACGAGGTGAGGTCCCTCCAGGCCGAGCCCGGGCCGGACCTCATCAGCAACCGCACGTCCCTGGACTCCTTCGCCCAGGCTTGGCGCGGCCTGCTCGCCGAGATGGAGCACCGCCACCCCGGGCTCGAAACCATCGACGTCTTCGCCGCCGCCCCGGTAACCGCCGCCGTGGTCATCGGCCGCTCCCTCATGCGAGCGGTGCACCCACGGCTCCGAGTCTTCGACCGGGGCCGCGCCGACGAGCAGTACCAGTTCGCCTTGGAGGTCACCCCGTGAAGCTCACCTCGTACTTCAAGTCGTTCATGGAGACCACGGTCAACCTGAACGACGACCGCATCGCGAAGCTGAACGACCGCGTGGACGCCATCACGTCGTTCCTGCGTACCCACCCCGTCTTCGACGAGCTGTTCATCGACGTGCTGCCGCAGGGCTCCTACGCCCACCGGACGATCATCAAGCCGGTCGGCGGGCGGGAGTTCGACGCGGACGTGCTCCTTGCACTGACCGAGCACCCGGACTGGACGCCGGCCGAGTACACCGCCGAGCTCAAGAGGGCGTTCGAGGGCAGTGCCACGTACAAGGGCAAGGCGCACAAGCGCACCCGGTGCGTGTACATCGACTACGCCGACGACTTCCACATCGACGTTGTCCCGTACGTCGAGGCGCGCAAGGACATCACCAACAACAAGACGGACGACTGGGAGCACACCGACCCCGAGGGTTTCACAGCGTGGTTCGAGGACAAGGGCCGGATCGTCGGTGGCGGACGGTTGCAGGCCTCGCTCCGGCTCCTGAAGTACCTGCGCGACAGCAAGACGACGTTCTCCATCAAGTCCGTCCTGCTCACCATCCTCGTCGGCGAGCAGGTGGAGTCGTGGCGCACCGACGTTGACGAGAAGTACTACGCCGACCTGCCCACTGCGTTCGTGCACCTGCTCGAGGATCTCGACACCTACCTCCAGGCACGGGTGTGGATGCCGGCCATCTACGACCCCGCGGGCACCGGTGAGGACTTCAGCCTGCGATGGCACCAGGACGGCTACGCCATCTTCAGGACCAAGATCCGCGACTACGCCGCCAAGGCCCGCGCGGCCTACGACGAGCCGAACAAGGCAACGAGCCTCGCCTTGTGGCAGGAGCTCCTCGGCACCGCGTTCACGGCGCCCACCACCGCCGAGGCCGCCTCCCTGACCCTCCACGCGTCCGCTGCGCCCGACCCGGGCGAGCAGTTCATCGAGGTCCACAAGAAGATCCCCGTACGGCTCTCTGGGGAGGTCCGGCTCGTCGGGCGTGTCCGGCAGGCCGGCGTCATGCGTGCCTACGACCTGCCTCGACGCGGAGACACCGTGGCGAAGAACAGGGAGATCGACTTCCGCCTCGAGTCATGCTCGGTCGAACCGCCCTACCAGGTCATGTGGAAGGTCAAGAACACGGGGCGCGAAGCCGCCGCTGTGAACCAGCTCCGCGGGTCCATCATCGCCGGAGACCACAGCCACTATGAGCACACCGCGTACGCCGGCAGCCACTACGTCGAGGCCTACATCATCAAGAACGGCATCTGCGTCGCCAAGGACCGCCAGCCGGTGATCGTCCCCAAGAAGTCTCGGCTGTAGCGACTCTCGACGTTGGTCACGGGCGTACCGGCGCCCTGGCCGGCGGCCGCCGTGCCCGCGCGCGAGTCGGTGCGAGGGCGTCAGCCATCGACGGGGAGTTCGAGCGGGTCGGCGCCGGGATGCGGCGCGGGTTCGATGGCAACCACGGTGGTGGTCCGCCGCACGGTCGGGACGCCGTCGCCGCGGATCGCCAGTACCAGGCACATCGGCTCGCCCACGGCCGCAGCCAGTGCGAGCAGAGGGATGTCGTCGCCGTCGCGGCGCAGCTCGGCGACGAGGACGTCTGCTGACGTGTGGGTCCCCGGGAACCTGGCCGCCACCGAGGCGTCGAAATCGACGAGGTAGGCGCTGGAGCGGGTGCGCACGACCCATCGCCCGGTGCTGCGGACGAGGGCCGCCGACTGGCTTCCCATGCGGGGGTGCAGGATCCCCGCCAGCCAGCACAGGACGACCGGACGTCCACTCTGGCCGGTGTCGGCACCGGCCGAGTTGGTGGTCATCGCCCGCTCTCGTCCCGGGGCCGTGCCTGGCCCTCGTTGGCCCCCGCGTTCGGGTCAGCCACGGGGATGTCCGCCCGGTCGACGGGCTCGATGGAGGTGCACGCCCGGGGGATCCAGTACTGGTAGTCCGGTCCGCCTGGGTCGGTGAGGAGCTCGTGTCGGTCGCCCACTCGAATGACGCCGGTGTCGCCGCGCGTGGAGGTGACCCGCACGAGCGGAACGAAGCGCCCGTCATTGGGAAACCGCGGGCTGCCCGGGCCCCAGTGTCGAAGGAGCAGCTCCCGGTCGAGGTCGAGGTAGGCGATGGTGGCGGACGTGCTGTGGATGGCCCACACCCCGCCCTCATCGAGGCGCAGTTCGGTCTTGGTCGTGTTCTGTTCGGTGTCCACGGGCCGAACGTGCTCACCGTCCCCTTCCTGGCATTGGCCTTGTAGCCTGGGCAGACACGCGAGGCCGCCCCCGGTTCCATCGGGGGCGGCCTCGTTCGTGCTGGTCAGGCGTTCGCGCGTGCCATCTTCCACCGGGCGGCCTGCTCGTCGTTCAACATGTAGTGGGTCTCGGCCAGGTGCCCTGCACCCAGGGTGGAGCCCCACTCCCACATGAGCATCCAGCCCTGGCCGTCGTAGTGCGTGTTGATGTGTCGCGTCAGGGCTGAGAACGCACCCTTGAGCTTGTTACGCGGGACGCCGGTCTTCTCCTCCAGGTCGCTGGTGGAGAGGTACGTGCCGGGGACCTCGGCGAGGACGTCGAGGACCTTGCCGATGGTGTCGCTGGTAGCCGTGGGGGTCTCCGCGAACCGCCGGAGGTCCTCGACTGTCCAGACGAAGGGCAAATCCTCCTCGTCGTCTTCCACACTGTCTTCTTCCGTCTGGTCTCCTCGGTCCAGTTGCGCGAGGAAGCCGTAGACGGCCATCAGGTGCTTCCGGGGAACGGGGATCATGATGAGGTCCCCGTCCGCGGTGGGGGTAGTCATTGCTCTGCCTTCCCTTTGTCGTCACGGTCCGTCTGCCCGATGAAGTAGACAGTACTGTCAGCACGACACTCTGTCCACTGAGCCGGAAGACGGATTGCTTCCGTCTTCTTCTCGTTGCCGTGTACCTCGTGACGGGAGTCGAGGAGCCCGGAACCCAGTGCGTGGTGGTTCGGCGCCGGCACGGTGACCGCATGGAGGACCGTGGAGATGGCGTCCCTGCCTGGGCTCGGGCGATCCGGCCGGGTGCGTTCGACACCCGGGTCCTTCACCAGGACCGGATCTGGGTGACCCGCGACGCCCAGGTGCTGCGCCTGGGCGAGATGTCGACGGCGCACCTCGTCGCGGTTCAGGCGATGCTCGCCGGCCGCGCGACGCTGCTGCACCTCGACGCGATGGTCGACGCACTGGCCCTGGCGCTGGCCCGAGAGCCCGGTGACCCGCCGACGGCCGAGGAGGTCGCTCACGCCGCCACGGGCTCGAGCATGGCGGACCTGACCGCACAGGAGTGGCTGGCGACGACCGCGCTCTGGCGCGCCATCGAGCGGGTTCTCAGGCCCCGGGAGCACGGCGCGGGGGAGTGAGGCTCACCTTCCTGGGCCATCAAGGTGGTCTCTGGCGGGGCCGATGGAGTTGGGGGAGCCGGGCGGGCTCCTGCGGCGACGACATCGGGGATGATGCGGGACGTGAGCACGCTCGAGGAGATCCTGGACCGGCTGTACTTCTCAGCGACCGACGAGCGCGACAAGGGCGACCGGTTCGAGCGGTTGATGTTGCAGTTCTTCCGCACGGATCTGCAGTGGGCGGACCGGTTCTCCGAGGTGTGGTTGTGGTCGGAGTGGCCGGACCGGCACGGTAAGCCGGACACCGGGATCGATCTGGTCGCCAAGGACGCCACGACCGGGGACACGGTGGCGATCCAGTGCAAGTTCTACGACCCGGCGCACTACCTGTCGAAGGCCGACATCGACTCGTTCCTGGCGACGTCGGGCAAGCACCCGTTCGGGCAGCGGCTGATCGTGTCCACGACCGACAAGTGGGGCAAGAACGCCGAGGACACGATCGAGAACCAGCAGGTCCCGGTCCAGCGGTTGCGGTTCATGGACCTGGCGGAGTCCTCGATCGACTGGTCGCAGTTCGACATCGAGACCCCGCAGGTCATGGCGCTCAAGGAGCGCAAGCGCCTGCGCCCGCACCAGAAGACCGCGGTCGCCAAGGTCCTCGAGGGCTTCCAGACCCACGACCGGGGCAAGCTCATCATGGCCTGCGGCACCGGGAAGACCTTCACCTCCCTCAAGCTCGCCGAGCAGCTCGTGCCCGCCGGCGGGTCTGTGCTCTTCCTCGTCCCCTCGATCTCACTGCTGTCGCAGTCGCTGCGGGAGTGGAGTCTGGAGGCCGAGGTCAACCTGCGCCCGTTCGCGGTGTGCTCGGACACCAAGGTCGGCAAGAAGCGCGGCGCGGACGCCGTCGAAGACATCTCCGTGGTGGACCTGCCCCTGCCGGCCACGACCAACCCCACCAGGCTGCACCAGCACCTGGCCGACGCCGCGGCCGGTACGGGCAAGGTCACCGTGGTGTTCTCCACCTACCAGTCGATCGAGGTGGTCGCCCAGGCGCAGGCGCTGGGTGGGGTGCCTGCGTTCGACCTGGTGATCTGCGACGAGGCGCACCGCACCACTGGGGCGACCTTGGTCGGGGAGGACGAGTCCGCGTTCGTCCGGGTGCACGACGCCGAGTTCATCAAGGCGGCCAAGCGCCTGTACATGACGGCGACCCCGCGGATCTACGACGACAACTCCAAGGTCAAGGCGGGGCAGGCGCAGGCGGTCCTGGCCTCGATGGACGACGAGGCGGTGTTCGGTCCGGAGCTCCACCGCCTGGGCTTCGGGGAGGCGGTCTCCAAGGGCCTGCTGACCGACTACAAGGTCCTGGTCCTAGCCGTGGACGAGAAGGACGTCGCCACGACCTTCCAGCGCCAATTCGCCGACGAGAACTCCGAGCTGCGCCTGGACGACGTCGCCAAGATCGTCGGCTGCTGGAACGGCCTGGCCAAGCGCGGGCACGCCGAGTCCGGCTTCGGCGACGACACCGCCCCGATGACCCGGGCCGTCGCGTTCGCCGGCACCATCGCCAAGTCCAAGCAGTTCGCGTCCATGTTCGACGAGGTCGTCCACGACTACCTCGACCACCAGCGCGTCGCCGCCGCCGCCCGCGACGACGCCGCGGACACCACCGACGACGACGGTGATGTCGAGCAGGCGGGCACCGCGGCGGGGCGGGACGGGACGCTGCGGTGCGAGGTCGAGCACGTGGACGGCACGTTCAACGTCCTGGTCCGCAACGAGCGCCTGGACTGGCTCAAGGCCTCGACCGACCCCAGCACCTGCCGGGTGCTGACCAACGCCCGCTGCCTCTCGGAGGGCGTGGACGTGCCCGCCCTGGACGCGGTGATGTTCCTCAACCCGCGCAAGTCAGTGGTCGACGTCGTGCAGTCCGTGGGCCGGGTCATGCGCCTGTCCCCGGGCAAGAAGTACGGCTACATCATCTTGCCGATCGGCATCCCCGCCGGCATGGCGCCCGAGGACGCCCTGCGCGACAACACCCGCTACGCCGTGGTGTGGGAGGTGCTCCAGGCCCTGCGCGCCCACGACGAGCGCTTCAACGCCATGGTCAACAAGATCGAGCTCAACCGCGGCAAGGACTCCCGCATCCAGATCATCGGCGTCGGCGGCGGGGAGGACACCGACCGCACTGGGGACTCCACCGGACCGGACAAGGGCACCCAGGGCACGCTGAACTTGGAGTGGCTGGACCAGTGGCGCGAGGCCATCTACGCCAAGATCGTCACCAAGGTCGGCGACCGCCGGTACTGGGAGGACTGGGCCAAGGACGTCGCCGTCATCGCCGAACGCCACACCACCCGCATCACCGCCCTCCTGGACGACCCGGCCCTGCCCGTCCACGAGCAGTTCGACACCTTCCTCGCGGGCCTGCGCGGCAACCTGAACGACTCGATCACCAGGGCCGACGCGATCGACATGCTCGCCCAGCACCTGATCACCCGCCCGGTGTTCGACGCCCTGTTCGAGGGGTACTCCTTCGCCGAGCACAACCCCGTCTCCCAGGTCATGCAGGGGATGCTCGACGCCCTCGATGCCTACAACCTGCACGCCGAGAACGAAACCCTGGGCAAGTTCTATGAGTCCGTGCGGCTGCGCGCCGAGGGCATCGACAACGCCGAGGGCAAGCAGCGCATCGTCGCCGAGCTGTACGAGAAGTTCTTCAAGATCGCCTTCCCGAAGACCGCCGAGTCCCTGGGCATCGTCTACACCCCGGTCGAGATCGTCGACTTCATCCTGCGCTCGGTCGAGCACCTCCTCGGCACCGAGTTCGGCGCCTCCCTCTCGGACGAGGGCGTGCACATCCTGGACCCGTTCACCGGCACCGGGACCTTCATCACACGGCTGCTGCAGTCCGGGCTCATCCGCCCCCACGACCTGGCCCGCAAGTACGCGAGCGAGATCCACGCCAACGAGCTCCTGCTCCTGGCCTACTACGTCGCCGCCATCAACATCGAATCCACCTACCACGGCCTGCGCACCGAGACCGACCCGACCGCCCCCTACGAGCCGTTCAACGGCATCGTCCTGACCGACACCTTCCAGATGACCGAGGACGGCGACATCCTCGACACCTCCGTCTTCCCCGCCAACAACGAGCGCGCCGCGCACCAGCTGGGGCTAGACATCCGCGTCATCGTGGGGAACCCGCCCTACTCCGTCGGGCAGGGCAGCGCCAACGACAACAACGCCAACCTCAAGTACCCCACCCTCGACAAGGCTATCGAGACCACCTACGCGGCGCGTTCCACCGCTACGAGTCAACGCACACTCTACGACTCGTACATCCGAGCCATCCGATGGGCCACGGATCGTATCAAGGACCACGGAGTCGTGGGCTTCGTCACCAATGGCGGGTTCCTCGACTCCAACACTGCTGATGGACTCCGTAAGGCCCTTGCCGACGAGTTTTCCGCGATATATGTCTACAATCTGCGAGGTAATCAGCGCACCGCCCGTGATCTGTCGCGCCGGGAGGGAGGAAAGATCTTTGGATCCGGATCGCGAAATACTGTCGCCATCACCTTCCTCGTCAAGAAGCGGGCGCATGTCGGGCAGGGCGTGGTCTACTACCGGGATATTGGGGACTGCCTGAGCCGGCAGGACAAGCTCGAGATAATCTCGAACGATGACCTCGCGCTTATCGACTGGAGCGTCATCGAGCCCAACGCTTCGGGTGACTGGCTCAACCAACGTGGTGATCTGATGTCGACTTTCACCCCGATGGGCACAAAGGACTCATCTGAGCGGCGGGTCTTCAACGTCTACTCGCTTGGTTTGAACACCGGTAAGGATGCGCATGTCGTGCGCTTCTCGAAGAACGACTTGCGCCATCACGTCGAGCGGATGGTCAACTTTTACAACGCAGCGGTCGAACGCCGGCACGCTCAAGGCGAAGACATCGGCGTGCAGACCGACTCCACTGCATTCGTCTGGAACCGCACGAGTCAGCAGCATCTGAGGCGCGGGCGACGCTACTCCGTGGCGCGGGGGGCGTTTCGGTCGATGTCCTACAGGCCGTTCACTCGCGAGTGGTTCTACTTCTCGCCTGAACTGAACGAAATGCTCTACCGGACCAATGAACTCCTCCCGGAAGACGGCCTAGGTAATCGCATCATCACGGTGCTAGCGCCTGGAACAGATCTTGGCATGGCGTGCCTCATGACGGATTCTGTGCCGAACCTGAATGCTTTCTCCTATCCGACGCAGGGTTTTCCCCGATGGACGTACGAGCCGCTAGAACGACACGACTCTGGTCAGGGTGCGCTCGACCTCGAACCCGGGACTGGAGGCGTGATCGGCGGCTACCGCCGGGTCGACAACATCAACCCGGCAACGGTCGCCGAGTACCGAACCGTGTTCGGTGCTCACGTCACGCCGGACGACGTCTTCTACTACGTGTACGGCCTGCTTCATTCGCCGGACTATCGCGAAGCGTTCGCGGCCGACCTGAAGAAGATGCTCCCGCGCATCCCGAAGGTGTCGGCGCGAGATGACTTCTGGGCGTTCGTGTCGGCCGGCCGCCTGCTGGCGGAGCTGCACATCGGCTACGAGACGGTCGATCCGTACCCCTTGACCGCCACAGGCGACGAGCCGACTGGTGCAGGGAGTACGGACCTCTATAAATGGTTCCGCGTGGAGAAGATGCGCTGGGCCGGGTCTGGCAAGGCCAAGGACCGGTCCACGATCGTCTACAACCCACACATCACGGTCTCCGGTATTCCCGACGAGGCGCACGAGTACCTGCTCGGTTCGCGGTCGGGTATCGAGTGGGTCATGGAGCGCTACCAGGTCCGCACGGACAAGGCGTCCGGCATCGTGAACGACCCGAACGACTGGTCTCGCGAGGTCGGTGACCCGCGTTACGTCCTCGACCTGCTCCGCCGGGTGGTGACGGTCAGCGTCGAGACGATGCGGATCGTCCGGTCGCTCCCGACGATCGACTTCATGAAGGTGGCCGGGTGATCGGCGATCCCTCTCGGGTGTTCCTGGACTCGTTCGCCGACATCGAGCGTCGGCTGCGCCAGAGGGCGAACGTCGAGGAGTACGTCGAGTTCGTCAGGGTCGTTGAACGGCTGGAGCCCCACGACCGACTTGTCCGAGAGCACCGGGCCGCGTTGAAGGCGTTCGCTGCACTTCGCAACGCCATCGTCCACGACAGGTACCGCTCGGGGCAGCCGATTGCCACCCCGCACCCGGACGTGGTCCGTGCGATCTGTGAGATCCGTGACCTGCTCGAGCGTCCACCTCGTATCGGGGCGGTCGTTCAGGGGCGCGGCGCGGTAGAGGTGGTAGCTCCGAACATCGGGGTGTGGCAGGCGCTGCGTTCGATGACGGAACGAGACCACTCACAGGTGCTCGTGTACGGGGAGACGGGCTACGTGGGCCTGCTCACGACGAACGCCATCGCCAGGTGGGCGGCGAGCCAGGTGAACGACGCCGGGGAGATCCTCGCTGAGGAGGCCCCAGTGGCGGAGGTCCTTCGCGCTGCCGAGGAGTTCGAGGTCGCCAAGTTCGTCGCCCGGGAGGTGGCAGTCGTCGACGTCATCGACCTGCTCACCGGCGCCGCGGGACGCCCCGCGCCGGTTGCCGTTGTGGTGACCCACAGCGGCGACGAGTCGGAGTCTCCGCTCGGGATCCTCGTCGTGCATGACCTGCCTGAGCTTCTCGCCCTCGTGACCGTCGCCTTCTGAGCGCGAGCTGTCCCCCCCCCCCCCCCCCGGGGCGGGGGGGGGCGGACGTAGCTCATAGGGGGGCATCTGGCAGCGGGACGCTAGGAGTGCCTCGCGGACGAGGCGGCGTGCCTCGGTGATCTGCTCGGGCGTTGAGGGCCCGGTGTTGGCGCGCCAGCTCGACGTGCACGCGCACCCGGCCGGGCACAAGACGAGGCCGGCGGGGTAGGGGTCGGTGATCACGAGGACGACGGTGTGGTCGTCGACGAGGTGGCCGCAACGGCACCGGGTATCTGCGGCCAAGGGCTGGGCTGATGTGTTCGTTGGCATGCGCAGGACCGTCGGCGCGCCGTCTCCGCTGCCAAGGTGGCCATCCCGTGCCGACAGTGCGCCGCCATGGCGAGTCGAGACGTTCGCTCCCGTCGGGGCACTGGGCTCCGACGGGAGGAGATGAGCAGTTGAGCAGAACGACTACAGCGGTGTCTCCGTTCGCCCGGGCCTTGGCGAAGGTTGCGCGTAGGGGACTGGAGAGCTTGAACGACGAGGAGTTCGAGGAGTGGTCGGACTTCGTCGAGTACCGGCCGGACCTTGCCTCGTCGTGGCGCACGCCGCGCGACAGCCTCGCGGTGTTGGCCACGCACTGGGAGGGACTTCGTCGGGAGGGCCAGCAGATCCATCCGGTCCTGATCGGGTTCGGCAAGAAGCTCGCGCGCAGTCTGCGAGCGGCCGGGACGGTCGAGTCCCTGGGCCTCGCCTAGGGCAGTGGAACGAGGCGCCCGCCGGGATCGGCGGGCGCCTCGCTGTGTCATCCGAGGAGCACGGTGCCGGCCTGCCAGTTCCTCCGGCAGAGGCCGCACTCGGACTCGGCTGCGGTGTCAGGCTCCGCCTCCCGGGCCAGCCACTCGGGCAGGTGGTTGGCGAAGACCCCGGGGAAGTGGAACTCGAGCTCCTCCTCGACCATGGTCAGCACCTGGAGCGACTCGAGCTGCTCCTCCTCGCTGATCTGCCCGGCGCGCATCGCGGTGACGAGGCGGTCCCGTGCGGCCAGGAGTCGCAGGAGCTGGCGCCGGTGCTTGCGCTGCGCGTCCGTCGTCGGTGCGTGCGGCGTGAGGTGATCGGTTGACACGTGACCCTCCCGGGCCTGGACGCCCGGCCCGGCCCGCTGCCGGGCCGTGACGCGGAGCACCCACCTGCAGTGCTCGCCAGCACCAGTGGTGGCGCGGGTCAGCGGCACAAGGGGACCCCGCGTGGCCAATGCCACGGTGATCTTGATGGGCACGGTGCGGCACGCGAGCGGGCGAGTGACCCGCCGCCGGAGGTGTCCTCCCCACGATGTACGGCGATGTGTCCAGCGTCACACTGTGGCGGGCGTGCGCCGATTGCCCCGCCAGGGCAACGGCCGACGGTGCCCGGGCATGGCAACCAACCGAACCTCGTCCAGCACCCCTGCGACCCGGCGCGCGGAGCGCGTCGTGACCTCCGGCCCCAAGGCGGCGCAGCGCCGCGCGTCCAGCCCCAAGCGGCTCACCGTGGCAGTACAGCCCAAGCCCGCCAAGACCACGGCCCCGTTCGACGCCGCCGCATGGTTGGTCGGCTACGAGCCGACGAACTACCAGGGGCGCACGGTCGAGACCGACGCGTTCGTGCTCTCCACGCTGCGCGCGTACATCGGCGTGGCGACCATCGAGGAAGTCAGCTCGGCCCGGCGCTTCGCCCTGGTGCTGACCCGCCTCGCCGCCCACGTGAAGGCGTCCAGCGGCACCCTGTCCGTCAAGGAGGCGCTCGACCCGCGCACGATCAACCAGTTCCACGAGGCCGAGCTCACCCGCCTAAAGGTGGCGGCAAGGGTCCTGCCGTACGTGGAGCGGCAGAAGGCCGAGACGCGGGCCGAGACCACGACGGCGACCTTCCGCAGCTGCCTGCGTCGGATCGGGGAGGCGCTCAACCCCTCCGCGCCGTGGGAGCCCGCGCCGCTGCGCGCCTACCGGCACGTCAAGGCGCCGTACACGCCGACGGAGATCGCCCAGCTCGAGGCGCAGATCCCGCACATGGCGCCAACGCGCGCCCGCTGCGCCGAGGCCCTGCTCGTCCTCGGGCTCGGCGCCGGCCTGGACGGCCGCTGGGCCGCCAAGGTCACCACCGACGACATCGCGGCCCTGCCCGGCGGCGGCTACGCCGTCGTCGTCGCGGGCCGGGTCGTGCCCGTGCTCGCCGCCTACGAGGCGCGGCTGGAGAGCCTGCTCGGCGCGTGCGTGCCCGGGGAGTTCCTCATCGGCGGCAGCGCCCGCCACGCCGACGCGGCCAACGAGGCGGTCACCCGCCTGAACCTGGACCCGCGCGGCCCCAAGCTGGACCTCGCCCGACTCCGCTCCACCTGGCTCGTGCACCACCTCACGGTGGGCACCAGGCTGCCCGAGCTCATGGAGGCGGCTGGCCTCGAGACGCTCACGGTCCTCGGCGACCTCGTCGAGTTCGTCCCGCCGATGCGCGACGACCGCGAGGCTTCCGTCGCCGCCGCCTGCCAGACCGTGCGCGGCATCGAGTGCACCGGGATCGCGCTGTGAGCGCCCAGGTCGGGGCCAAGCGGCCCAAGCGCATCCGCCGGCCGGTCGACGTCACGCACAAGCGACAGCCCACGGCCGGAGAGCTCTCCTGGGCGATGGAGGTCGTGGACGCCCTCGGCGAAGACTTCATCGCCGCGCTCACCGCCGCCGTCGGTGAGGGCCGTGGCCGACCCGGATCGGTGCCGGCCAGGGCAGTGCTCGTCGCCTGCCTGCTCCTCGTCGCCGAGCCCGGTCACCAGTTCGAGCTCACCGACGTCGCAGCGCAGCTCGTCGCCTGCTCCCCGGAGCAGCTCGAGCGGCTCGGCATGGAGCCGCTGCCCGCCAGTCGGGCCTACGGACGGGTCTGGGACAAGACCAACGCTGTGATCGGCGCCTTCTCGGTGGGCTTCGACGTCACCACCCCGGTTGGCGACAAGGTGCGCGCCGACCTGCCGTGGCTCGTCAAGGCGTTCGCCGACGCCAGCCAGGACCCCACGCTTCCGCGCAGCCGCGCCAGGGCGGTGGACGGGACCGACTGGGAGACCTGCGGACGATGGCTCGGAGTCAGCGGCGTGGAGTACGACGGCGAGACGCCGCCGGACACCGACACCGACCCCGAGGAGCACCGCAAGGTCGTCGCGGAGGCCCGTCGCAAGGCTCGGCGTGCCGCGTTCGAGATGGGACCGGACGGCCGTCCGATCTACACCCGCGACGCCGACGCGAAGGCGGGACACCGCAGCGCCAACAGCGAGCACAAGGCCGGGCTGTACATCGGCTACGAGGCGCACCCCTTCACCCAGGTCCGAGACATCACCTGGAACGGCAAGCCGGGGGAGCTCCAGCTCGGACCCGACGTCCCGCCCTACGTCACCAACATCATCCTCACCCCCGCAGGGGCGCATCGGTCCGACGCGGTCGTGCCGGCGCTGATCGCCGAGCGCGCGACCGTCGACGGCGTCCCCTGCGGGCTGCGGGACGTGAGCTGGGACCGCGGCTACTCCAACAACGCCGACGCACGCACCCACGCGCCCTTGCGCATGCACGGGATCGAGCCGGTCATCGACCTGACCACCAAGCAGCGCGAGTACCAGCCGGTCTCCAAGGACGTCCTCTGGATCGACGGCCACCCGTTCTCGACCCACACGCCCGAGCACCTCCGCTCGCTTCCCCGCCCCGAGCGCAACGACTCCGCGGAGACCAGGGCCCAGATCCAGGCCCTGTACAACGAGCGGGCACGGTGGCGGTACTCCGTCCACGGCGGCCTCGACGCCGACGGCTACCTGCGCATGCGCTGCCCCTTCTGCACGGGACGCCTCGCATCCCGACAGCTGGCGGGCGCTCGGCGAGCAGCCAAGAACGCCCCGCTCGTGGCTCTGCCCGACGGGGTCACCAGGTGCTGCACCGGCGTCGTGCGCATCCCGCCGGAGCACCTCCGCGCGATGCAGGCTCTGCAGATCCCGTTCGGCACGACCGCTCACAGCACCGCATACGGCCGCCGGAGCCTGACGGAGACGACCAACAGCCTGCTCAAGGGCCAGTACGTCAACCTGGACCGCAAGTACACCAAGCTCATGGGCCTGGCCAAGCGCACCTTCGTCATGGCCTTCCTGGCCGCCGGCCTCAACCGCTACATCGGCCGCTCCTGGAAGGAGAAGCGAGCCGTCGCCGAGCGCGAGCGCCTCGCCGCCAAGGCCACCCGGAAGCGTCGCCGCACCAGCACCCTCAGCGACATCGTCGCCAAGGCGACCGCGACGACGTCGCACCGGAAGCCGACCCGGGGGACCGCGGCCCCGACTTCCCCGCCCAACGGCGCCCCACCCGGGGCCCCGCGGCCGCGGAAGGCCACGAAGGCCAACCGCTCCTGACCGTGCCCGGTCGAGTCCGCATCTGAACAGCACCTCCGAGTAGCCCCGCCGCGGCGGGGCTACTTGGCGTACCCGGGCACCGCGCCGGACCCACGGCTGCGCGGCGGCACGGGGCGGAAGTTGGCATCGCAGGCCCCGACGTAGCGAAAGAGCCCCGGACCTGGTGGTCCGGGGCTCCTTCGTCGTCCAGCCGGCTGACTTTCCGGAAGTCACTCGCGTGACTTTCCGGAACCAGCCTGGGTGCCCGAGACAGGACTCGAACCTGCGACCTTCTGCTCCGGAGGCAGACGCTCTATCCGCTGAGCTACTCGGGCGGGACGGTCCGCAACCTTACCAGCAGGAGGGGGCGGCGCCGTCGTCGGTCTCGGACCTGGGCTCAGGTGGTCACCGGCTCGTCGCCGATGAACAGCGAGAGGTAGTCGTCGATCTCGGCCATCGCCCGCGAGGCGTCGCGCTCCTCGATGGCGCTGAGCAGCGCGGTGTGCGCGACGTCGTGCTCCTCGGCCGGGTGCTCGAAGTTGAACCGGATGTTGGCGACGACGGCGTCCAGCAGCGTCTCGTAGATCGCGAGGAGCACCGGGTTGTCGGCCGCCTCGGCGATGCCGCGGTGGAACGCCAGGTCGGCGTCGGTCGCCGTGTCGAGATCGCCCGCCGCATAGGCGGCTGCGCGCCGGTCGTGGAGCTCGGTCAGCTCGGCGAGCTGCGCGTCCGAACGGCGCTGCGCGGCGAGCCGCGCGGCCTCGACCTCGAGGCACCGCCGCACCTCGAGGACGTCCCGCTGGTGGGCGCCGGCGATCTGCCGGCCCATCGCCGTGCCGAGCTCGGAGTCGGAGATGACGTAGGTGCCGGAGCCCTGACGCCGCTCGAGCATGCCGGCGTGCACGAGCGACTGGACTGCCTCGCGGACGGTGTTGCGCCCGACGCCGATGAGCTCGGTGAGCTCCGGCTCCGGCGGGATGCGGGTGCCGACGGGCCAGACGCCCGACGTGATCTGCTTCCGCAAGCGCCCCACCGCCTGGTCGATGAGGTTCGTGCGCCGAGTCATCCCACCTCCCGGGGGGTCAGTGAGAGGAAGTCAACACCCGTCGGGGCGTCCCGCGCACCCCGCCGCACCGTCGTCCCTCGCTTCCCACGGGCGCCGCCGCGGGAGTACCGGGGGAATGGTGGGAGGATCTGCGGCGATGTCACACGCGCCCGATCGCCCTGCGCCCTGGCGCGGGCGCCTCGTCGTCCTCGCGGGCGTCGTGCTCGTCTCGTTCAACCTCCGGGTGGCGGTGGCAGCGGTGTCGCCGATCCTGGACCTGGTGCGCCGGGACGTCCCTCTGAGCACCGCCGACGCCGGGCTGCTGGGCGCCGCGCCCGTGGTCGCCTTCGCGGCCTTCGGGGCGCTCGCCCCGGTGGTGGGCCGCCGGTGGGGCCTCGAGCCGGCGCTGGTCGCCGCGATGGCGCTGTCCGTCCTCGGCGAGCTCGCCCGGGCGGCGACCACCGCGCCCGCCGCGTTCCTCGCCTTCTCCTTCCTCGCGCTGGCGGGCATGGGCATGGGCAACGTCCTGGTGCCGCCCCTGGTCAAGCGCTACTTCCCGGACCGCATCGGCGCGGTGACGGCCGCCTACGCCGTGGGTATGTCGTTCAGTGCAGCCCTCCCGCCGCTGGTCGCCGTCCCCGCGGCGCAGGCGTTCGGGTGGCGGCCGACGGTCGGGGCGTGGGCGGTCGTGGGGGTGCTCGCCGTCGTGCCGTGGCTCGTCGTGGTGGTGCGGTCGGCGGCGGCGCGGAAGCGGCTGCGCCCGGTGCTCGACCACGTGCCGACAGGCCCGCACCCCCGGGGGCAGGTCTGGCGGTCGCCGCTGGCGTGGGCGATGGCGGTGACCTTCGCGATGAACACGGCGAACGTGTACATCGTCTTCGCCTGGCTCCCCGACCTGCTCGGCGATGTCGGGGTCGGCGAGGTCGCCGCGGGTCGGTGGCTCGCCCTCTTCGGCGCCCTGGGGCTCATCTCGGCCCTGGTCGTCCCGCCGGTGGCGGTGCGCGTGGCGAACCCGTGGTGGCTCATGGTGGCGTTCGCGGCGCTCTACGTCGTGGCCTACGTCGGCCTCCTCGTGAGCCCGACCGCGCCGCTGTGGCTCTGGGTGGCGCTGCTGGGCACCGCGCCGGGCTCGTTCCCGCTCGTGCTCACGCTCGTCGGCCTGCGCACCCGGACGGCCGACGGCGCCGCGGCGCTCTCGGGGTTCGTGCAGGGCCTCGGCTACGCGCTCGCGGCGGCGGGCCCTGTCGTCGCCGGTCTGCTGCGCGACGCGACAGGGAGCTGGGCCCCCACGATCGTGATGCTGCTGGGCATGGTGGGCGTGCTCGCCGTCGCAGGCGTGCTCGCCTGCCGCCCGGTGATGCTCGAGGACACCTGGGGCGCGCCGGAGGTCACCACCGTGCCCGGTGGGCGGCGTTCGCGTACCGGACGGACGGTGTCGGCTCGCTAGGCTTTGCCGGTGACCCCCGCAGAGCTCGCCCAGTCGCTGCACGCCGTCCTGACCGGCCTCGTCGCACACGGTGCCGTCGCGCTGTCCGCCGAGGACCTGCCGCAGGAGGTCGCCGTCGAGCGACCGCGTCAGCGCGAGCACGGGGACTGGGCCACGAACGTGGCGCTCCAGCTCGGGAAGAAGGCGGGCATGGCGCCGCGCGACCTCGCCGCGCTCATCGCGGCCCGCCTGGCGGCCGTTCCGGGCATCGCCAAGGTCGACGTCGCCGGCCCGGGCTTCCTCAACATCACGCTCGAGGCCGCGGCCGCGGGGAGGCTCGCGCAGGCGATCGTCGAGGCCGGTCCGGCGTACGGCACCAACGCCGCGCTCGCGGGCGAGCGGATCAACCTCGAGTTCGTCTCCGCGAACCCGACCGGGCCGATCCACATCGGCGGTGCGCGGTGGGCCGCCGTCGGCGACTCGCTCGCGCGGCTCATGCAGGCGTGCGGCGCCGAGGTGACCCGGGAGTACTACTTCAACGACCACGGCTCGCAGATCGACCGGTTCGCGCGCTCGCTGCTCGCCCGCGCCCGCGGCCAGGAGGCGCCCGAGGACGGCTACGGCGGGGCGTACATCGAGGAGATCGCCTCCCGGGTCGTGGCCGATGCCGCCGCCGCGGGCGAGCCCGACCCGACGCACCTGCCCGACGACGCCGCCCAGGAGGTCTTCCGCGCCCGGGGCGTGGCGCTGATGTTCGACGAGATCAAGGCCACGCTGCACACGTTCGGCGTCGACTTCGACGTCTACTACCACGAGGCCTCGCTGCACGAGTCCGGGGCCGTGGAGCACGCCATCGCACGGCTGCGCGAGCTCGGCCACGTGTTCGAGGACCAGGGTGCCACCTGGCTGCGGACCACCGAGTTCGGCGACGACAAGGACCGGGTCATCGTCAAGTCCGACGGCGACGCGGCCTACATCGCGGGCGACCTCGCCTACTACCTGGACAAGCGCGAGCGCGGCTTCGACCGGGCGATCATCATGCTCGGCGCCGACCACCACGGGTACATCGGCCGGATGATGGCGATGTGCGCCGCGTTCGGCGACACCCCGTGGGTGAACCTGGAGATCCTCATCGGGCAGATGGTCAACCTCGTCAAGGGCGGCGAGCCGGTCCGGATGTCCAAGCGGGCCGGCACCGTCGTCACGATCGACGACCTCGTCGAGGCCGTGGGCGTTGATGCGGCCCGGTACGGCCTGGCCCGCTCGTCGGTCGACTCGGCGATCGACCTGGACCTCGACCTGCTCGCCTCGCGCACCAACGAGAACCCCGTGTTCTACGTGCAGTACGCGCACGCGCGCACCGCCAATATCGCGCGCAACGCCGCGGACCTCGGCGTGCGGCGGGAGGACGGGTTCGACCCGTCGCTGCTCGACCACGCCAGCGAGTCGGCGCTGCTCGGCAAGCTGGCCGAGTTCCCGCGCGTCGTCGCGCAGGGGGCCGAGCTGCGCGAGCCGCACCGCGTCGCCCGGTACCTGGAGGAGCTCGCCGGGGTCTACCACAAGTGGTACGACCAGCAGCGTCGCGTCGTCCCGTTCGGTGACGAGGAGGTCGGCGACGGGCACCGCACGCGCCTGTGGCTCAACGACGCCACGCGCACCGTCCTCGCGAACGGCCTGGGCCTGCTCGGGGTGAGCGCGCCGGAGCGCATGTGACGGTGCACCCGCTGGACCCGCACGTCTGGCCCGCTGGTGCCCGGCGGGGGGACGACGGCGCCCTGAGCGTCGCCGGGGTGGACCTGCGGGACCTCGCGGCCGAGCACGGCACGCCCGCCTACGTCCTCGACGAGGCCGACTTCCGAGCCCGCGCCCGAGCCTTCCGCGAGGCCTTCGAGCGCGCGTTCGGGGCGCGCGGCGCGGGCGTCGACGTCTACTACGCGGGCAAGGCGTTCCTGTCGGTCGCGGTCGCGCGCTGGGCGCACGAGGAGGGCCTGCGGATCGACACCTCGACCGGGGGCGAGCTCGCCGTCGCGCTGCGCGCGGGCGTCCCGGGCGCCGACATCGGCCTGCACGGCAACAACAAGTCCGACGCCGAGATCGACCGGGCGCTCGCGGCCGGCGTCGGGCGGATCGTCGTCGACTCCCTGGGCGAGGTGGACCGCGTCGCTGACGCCGCCGCCCGCGCGGGTGTGCGGGCGCCCGTGATGGTCCGGCTGACGACCGGCGTCCACGCGGGTGGCCACGAGTTCATCGCCACGGCGCACGAGGACCAGAAGTTCGGTCTGTCCGTGGCCGGTGGCGCCGCCAGCCCGGCGATGGCCGCCCTGCGCGCCGTGCTCGCGAGGCCCGAGCTCGAGCTCGTGGGCGTGCACTCGCACATCGGCTCACAGATCCTCGACCCCTCCGGGTTCGAGGCGGCCGCGCGCCGCGTGCTCGAGCTGCGCGCGGCACTGGCCGCCGAGACGGGGCACCTGCTGCCCGAGGTCGACCTCGGCGGCGGCTTCGGCATCGCCTACCTACCCGGCGAGGTCCCGCTGGAGCCCGGTCGCGTCGCGAAGGACCTGGCCGGCGTCGTCGACGGCGCGTGCGCCGAGCTCGGCACGCCGCTGCCGCGCATCTCCATCGAGCCGGGCCGGGCGATCGTCGGGCCCACCACGCTCACGCTCTACCGCGTCGGCACCGTCAAGCCGGTGACGCTCGAGGACGGCGGCACGCGCACCTACGTCTCGGTCGACGGCGGCATGAGCGACAACCTGCGCCCGGCGCTCTACGGCGCCCGGTACACCGCCGCGCTCGCCTCGCGCGCCGGCAGCGCCGCCACGGTCCTGGCACGCGTCGTCGGCAAGCACTGCGAGTCCGGCGACGTCGTCGTGCACGACGTCGACCTGCCCGACGACGTCGCTCCCGGCGACCTCCTCGCCGTCCCGGCGACCGGGGCCTACGGCCGCTCGATGGCGTCCAACTACAACCACGTGCCGCGTCCGCCCGTGGTCGCCGTGCGCGACGGCGCGGCCCGCGTCATCGTGCGCCGCGAGACCGAGGACGACCTGCTCGCGCTCGACCTCGGCTGACGCTCCGTCGCTGGGCCGACCTCAGTGGCCGCTCGGCGGGAGCCGCGACTCGAGCCATCGCCGGACCCGCGGGTCGGTGGTCAGCGAGATCGCCTTCGCCAGGGCGTCCGGATCGCCCGACAGCTCCGCCCGCGCGGCCCACGCCGGCTGGAAG
>JAEZZV010000202.1 GCA_023418375.1 Actinomycetes bacterium
GTGCTCCGGGGGCGCGAGCACGACGGCGGCCCGCCAGGCCGCCCGGGCGACCTCATCGTCCGGGTCGCGCAGCAGGGCAGCGGTGACCGCGGGCCAGGCACGCACGTCACCGATCTTCGACAGCGTGTGCAGCGCCTGGCTGCGCGCCTGCGGCGTGGCCGAGGCGAGCTCGTCGACCAGCGGAGCGACCGTGAGGTCGGCGTCGTGCCGCGTCAGGGCCCACGTGAGCATCTCGCGCACCTGGAAGTCCGGCTCGACGGCGCACCGCCGCACGAGCGGGCCGACCAGCGCGGGCTCGGGTCGCGTGCCCGCGGCGAGAGCCGCCCGCAGGCGCGTCGAGGACGCCGGTGCCGCGAGCCCGCTGACGACGTCCTGCACCGTCGGCCCCGCGGCGCGGGCGTGCGTCGGGCCGGGCCCCGTCTCCTGCTCGTGGTTCATGTCGACCACCTCCGCCGCCCATGGAAGGCCCTGTCACCGTGACAAGGTCAAGCAGCCCGCGACCACACCGTCCTGGACACGGTCCGCTCAGTCGAAGCTGACGTCCGCGGTCGTCACCGTGCCCGCCGTGCGCCCGGGCGCGGACTGGAAGTCCCAGTACAGGTTGGTGTGGGCGACGACCTCGGCCGGCGACGGCGCACCCCATTGCGTCAGGTCCTCGGTCGTGTGCGCGTCGCCCACGAGCGTGACGTCGTAGCCGCGCGTGAACGCGCCGTGCAGCGTCGAACGCACGCACGCGTCCGTCTGCGCGCCCGTGACCACGAGCCGTCCCACGGCCCGGCCGGCCAGCACCTCCTCGAGGTCCGTGGCCTCGAACGCGTCGCCGTAGCGCTTGTGGACGACCGCCTCGTCGTCGGCGACCCGGAGCTCCGGCACGACCCGCCACGAGTCCGAGCCGTGCTCGATCTCGTCGCTCGAGTGCTGCACCCACACGACGGGCACGCCCCGGTCGCGAGCACGGTCGACCAGCGACCCGATCCGGGCGACGACGCCGTCACGGTCGTGCGCACCGGCCACGACGCCGACCTGGACGTCGATCACGAGCAGCGCGGTGGCGGAGCGGTTCTCGAGCGTCGTCATGACGACCTCCGGGGTGGGCAGGCTGCGGCGGAGCAGGACGTGGAGCCGGGTCGAGAGCGGCGTGACCACCGACGGCGGGCACGAGGTCGTCGAACAGGCTCACGGTACGACCCGCCACCGACATCCGCGCGGACCACCGTCGGCCGGCCTCGGGCCACGCCACGACGGGCCGGACGAGGCCGGACGGGCCTGCGTCAGGCGGACGTCCCCGCGAGGTCGGCGGCCGTGAGCGTGAGGTCGGCGGAGCACTCGACCGCACCCTGCGCGAGGTCGACCCGGCTCCGGACGTCGAGGCTGCCGGGCCCGGCGACGGGCCGGGCGACCTCCGCGGCGGCCTCCACCCCGGCCGTGAGCCGGCCGACGCCCTCGCCCTGCTGGGTGAGACCGCCGGCTTCCCCGTCGTTCGGCGTGAGGGACGCCGTGACGTCCACGTCCTCGCTCCACCCGCTGCCCGGCAGCGCGGTCCACACCACGCGGACGGTCCCGGGAGCGCTCGTGACGTCCCTCCGGATCCCGAGCCGCATCTGCCACACGCGGGGCTCGTCGACCTCGACCCGCGCCACGATGCCCTCGGGCGACCCGTCCTCGAGCACGCACGGCACCTGGGCGACCGTGAGGTTCGTCGCACCACCGCTCTGCACGAGCCCACCGAGCAGACCCGCGAGGCCCAGCGTCGCGGCCACCGTCTGGGCCACCCGGGTGGACCGGTGGTCGACCGGGCGCCACGCGGTCGGCCACGGGTCGCTGACCACGACGCTGCGCGCGAGCGAGTCGGCGAACGTCCGACGCTGCGCGTGCCAGACGGGCCGGAGGTACCCGACGAGGAGGATCGCGTCGAGCAGGTGCAGCAGCTGGCGCCACAGCGTGCGCAGCATCCCCAGCGGCCGTCCGGTCCGGTCGTCGAGGACCACGACGCCGACGGCGCGCTTGCCGATCGTGGCGCCCGTCCACGCCTGCAGCGCCAGCTGCACGACCAGCACGGCGGCGACGGTCCACGCCGCAGGTCCGCGCGCGGCGTCGTCACCAGCGCCCCAGGACGGCAGACCGGGCCACGGCGCGGGCACCGCCGCACCGGGTGCCGCGAGCCACACCGCGAGCGCCAGCAGGCCCGAGTCCATCGCGAAGGCGAGCACCCGAGCGAGCCACGACGCATACGCCGGCCCGGCGAGGTCGGTGCGGGCCGGCAGCGTCGTGGGGAGGGTCACCCCGGCCATGCTGCCAGAACGCAGGCGCGCACCTCCGTCCGCGCGGGGGACGACGACGGCCGCCGCCCCGTGCGGGGCGGCGGCCGTCGTGCGGTCGAGCGACTCAGGCGATGCGCGTGCGCGCCGCCTCCTCGTCACCGATCTTGTGGACCACGACCGTGTTGGTCGAGCCGACCACGCCCACGGGGGTGCCCGCGACGACGACGACGTAGTCGCCGACCTCGGCGAGGCCGTTGGCGCGCAGCGTCTGGTCCACCTGGCTGACCATCGAGTCGGTGCTCTCGACCGACGGCACCTGGTAGGTCTGCACACCCCACGACAGCGACAGCCGGCTGCGCACCGACTCCTCCGGCGTGAACGCGAGCAGCGGGATCGACGAGCGCAGGCGCGACATGCGGCGGGCCGAGTCGCCCGACTGCGTGAACGTCACGAGGTACTTCACGCCGATGCGCTCGCCGATCTCGGCGGCGGCACGCGTGATCGCGCCACCGCGCGTCGACGGCACCGAGCCGAGCGGCGCGATGCGCTCACGGCCGAGCTCCTCGGTGCTCTCGATGATCCGCGCCATCGTGCGCACGGCCTCGATCGGGAAGTCGCCGACGCTGGTCTCGCCCGAGAGCATGACCGCGTCCGCGCCGTCGAGCACCGCGTTGGCG
>JAEZZV010000325.1 GCA_023418375.1 Actinomycetes bacterium
TGGGAGACGACTATGTCCGCCCAGACCGCGGCGGGGCCGGGTGAGCTGGGGACGCGGGGCGGTGCCGCGTCCCACCAGGGCCGCGGCGCGGGCCGTGGCAACGGCCCGGCAGACCCCTACGCCCTGCGCCGCCGCCCGCCGCTCTACCGCCGTCGCACCCGCGCCGCGTGGGGGTTCGCGCTGCCGTTCGTGCTGCTCTTCCTCACGTTCACCGCCGGGCCCGTGCTGATGTCGCTGGCCATGGCCGTGACCGACATCCGCAGCCGAGACCTGCGTGACCCGCTGGCCGTCGAGTTCGTCGGCCTGGAGAACGTGCAGGCGGTCCTCGCCGACCCGATCTTCCGCAAGGCAGCGGCCAACACCGCGTACTTCGTGCTCGTCGGGGTGCCCCTGACCCTCGGGCTCTCGCTCGCGATCGCCGTCGTCCTCAACACGGGCATCACGCGGCTCAAGACGTTCTTCCGCGTCGGCTACTACATGCCGGTCGTGACCAGCATCGTCGCGGTCGCCGTCGTCTGGCGCTTCCTGCTGCACCCGGACCAGGGGATGCTCAACGAGGTGCTCGGCTGGTTCGGCATCGAGGGTCCGAACTGGCTGCAGAGCACCACCTGGGCGATGCCGGCGATGATCGCGATGGCCACGTGGCGGTCCATCGGGACGCTCATCATCATCTTCCTCGCGGGCCTGCAGAGCGTCCCGACGTCGCTGCACGAGGCCGCCGCCCTCGACGGCGCAGGTGCCTGGCAGCGGTTCCGGTACATCACCGTCCCGACGCTGCGCCCGACGCTGCTCTTCGGCGCCGTCATCACCGGCATCGGGTACGTGCAGTTCTTCGAGGAGCCCTTCGTCATGACGCAGGGCGGGCCCCTGAACAGCACGCTGTCCGTGGCGTTCGCCACCTACAACCAGTTCGGCTTCGGCAACTACGGCTACGCCGCCGCGATGAGCTACGTGCTCTTCCTCGCCGTCGTCCTGCTGACGCTGCTGCAGTTCCGCCTGCTCGGCGACCGTGACGACAAGCCTCGCCGCCGTCGTCGTGGGCCGAGGCCCACCGTCGTCGGGAACAAGGAGATCGGACGATGAGCGCCGCCACCCACCGCGCGGGCGCCGAGCCCGGCGCGCTCCCGCCCACCGAGCCGCCGACGGGCCCGGTCGGCAGCCCCCGGGCCCGCCGGCTGCGCGAGCGAGGTTTCGGCGAGCCCAGGGCGCACTGGCTCGCCTACGCCCTGCTGGGCCTCGGCCTGGTCGTGGTGACCAGCCCGTTCGTCTGGATGGCGTTCTCCTCCGTGAAGAGCGAGGGCGAGATCCGGCGCGTGCCGCCCACGTGGTGGCCGGAGGCGCCGACGCTCGACAACTTCCGCGAGCTGTTCGACCGTCTCGACTTCCCGACGTTCTTCGGCAACTCCGCCCTGGTCGCCACCGCCGTGACGCTCGGCAACGTCGTCTTCTGCTCGATGCTCGGCTACGTGCTGGCGAAGTCGGACTTCGCCGGCAAGGCGCTGCTGTTCCGGCTCGTGCTCGGCACGTTGATGATCCCCGGCATGGTGACGCTCGTCCCGCTGTTCGTGCTGGTCGCGAACATGGGGCTGGTCAACACCTACCTCGGTCTGATCCTGCCGTTCCTGGCCGCGCCGTTCGGCGTCTTCCTGATGCGGCAGTTCTTCCTCGGCATCCCCGACGAGCTCATCGACGCCGCGCGCGTGGACGGCGCGAGCGAGGCGCGGATCTTCGTGCAGGTCGTGGTGCCGCTGGCCAAGCCCGCCCTCGCGACGCTCGGCATCCTCACGTTCCTCGGGTCGTGGAACAACTTCCTGTGGCCGCTGGTCGTCGCGACGACCGAGGACAAGTACACGCTGCCGGTCGCGCTCGCGCTCTACTCCACCGGCCAGAACCAGACCGACTACGGCCTGCTGCTCGCGGGGGCGGTCGTCGTCGTGGTGCCGGTGCTCGTGGTGTTCCTGGTCCTGCAGCGGTACTTCGTGCAGGGCATCGCGCTCACGGGGATCAAGTGAGGGCAGCAGCGCCCACAGCGACCGGGGCGCTCGTCACCGTCGTCGCGCCCGGGGGCGGTCTCGCGTCGCTGACCCACGACGACGGCGCCGGCGCGCTCGAGCTGGTCCAGCACGCGGCGTCGGCGTACGAGCCGGGGCTGTTCCAGGTCTGGGTGCGGGACCGCGCGTCGGGCCGGGCCTGGCCCACGCTCGGCGCGGGCTCCGGCGCGGCGGTGCGGGTGGTCGACGGTGGCCTGGTCGCCGCGGGCGGCGCCGACGGCCTGCGCTGGCGCGTGGAGCTCCGCCTGCACGACGCGCGGCCCGCCTGGGCGCTGGCGGTCCGGGTCACGACCGATGGCGCCGGCGCCCCGGACCTCGACCCGCGTGAGGTCGACATCGTGCACACGCACGACCTGGCGCTCGCCGCCCCCGGGGCGGTGCGTGCGAACGAGCTGTACGTGAGCCAGTACCTGGACGTGACACCCCTCGAGGGCCCGACGGGCGTCGCGCTCGCCGTGCGGCAGAACCAGCCGCAGGGCGGGCGGCACCCGCTCGCCGTGCTGGCCGCCGACCGCCCCGTGGTGGCGTGGGCCAGCGACGCGCTCGACGTGCACGGGCTCGCCGGGCGTGGCGGCGGGCCGCTGATGACGGCCGCCGACCTGCCGTCCCGGCGGCTCCAGCACGAGCACACCCTCGCCGCGCTGCAGACCGCCCCGGGGCGCCTGGCGCCGGGGGAGGAGCTGGCGGTGACGTTCGTCGGCCTCCTGGTCCCCGACCACCCCTCGGCGACCTCACCCGACGACGTCGCGCTGGTCCGCGAGGCACTCGACCTGGCCGGGTCCACGTTCCGTGGTGGATCCGTCCCGGAAACCGTGAC
>JAEZZV010000257.1 GCA_023418375.1 Actinomycetes bacterium
GCCACGGCCACCTCCTCCGCCCCGCCGTCCCCGACGAAGCGCAGCTCGACGACGCCCCCGCCCGCCGCCGCGCGCAGCTCGGCGGGCGAGCCCTGGGCGAGCACCCGGCCGTGGTCGACGATCGCGACCCGGTCGCTGAGCCGGTCGGCCTCGTCCATGTCGTGGGTGGTGAGCACGACGGTCGCCGTGCGCGCGCGGGCGCGGACGACGTCGCGGACGAGCGCGCGGCTCTGCGGGTCCAGGCCGGCGGACGGCTCGTCGAGCACGATCAGCTCCGGGTCGTGCACGAGCGCCAGCGCGATGTTGAGGCGCCGCTGCTGACCGCCCGAGAGGGTGCCGCCGAGGGCGCGTGCCTTCTCGGTGAGCCCGAGCTCGTCGAGCAGCTCGCCCGCGCGTCGGCGGGCCTCGCGGGAGCGCAGGCCGTAGAGGCCGCCGGTCATCTCGAGCTGCTCGGTGCAGGTGAGCTTCGGCCAGACGACAAGCTCCTGCGGGCAGACGCCGATGCGGGCGCGGTCGTCGGCCGCGGAGGTCAGCGGGCGCCCGCGCAGCAGGACCCGACCGGCGTCGGGCGCGGTCTCGCCGCAGATCATCCGGATGGTGGTGGTCTTGCCCGCGCCGTTGGGCCCGAGCAGGCCGAAGACCTCGCCGGCGCCGACCTCGAGGTGCACGTCGTCGACCGCGCGGAGGGTGCCGAAGGACTTGGTGAGGCCGTCGAGGGTGAGCGCCTGCGCGGCGTCGTGCCCGTTCCGCGCGGTCACGCCGCCGCCCCGATCGCGCGGACGACCAGGTCGACCAGCTGCGGCACCACGTCTTCTGCGGCGTGCTCGGCGTCGAACAGGAGGTAGTAGTCGTCCAGGTGCGGGATGAGCTGGGCGTCGCCGACTGCCGCCATGACCACGTGCACGAAGCGCACCGCGGCGTCGAGGTCGACGTCGGCGCGCAGCTCGCCGCGCTCGGCGGCGCCCTCCAGGAGCGCACGCAGGCACCCGCGCATCGCCTCCGCGACCGGCCGGACGACGGTCGCGCCGTGCGGGGTGTCTCCCCCGTACGCGGCTCGCGCGAAGAGTCGCAGCAGGTCGGCGTTCTCCGCGCTCCACTCGACGCCGGTGCCGAGGTACGCCAGGAGGCCGTCCCGCAGGGGCATCTGGCGCAGGTAGGGCGCGGACTCGGTGAGCACCGCGCCGAGGTACCCGACCGCGACCTCGATCGCCGCGGCGACCATGCCGTCGCGCTTGGGGAAGTACTGGTAGAGCGACCCGACCGCGACCCCGGACCGCTCGGCCACCGCCTTCACCTGCACGCCGGCGGGCCCGTGCGTGGCCGCCTCGGTGACCACAGCGCCGACGACGGCACGTTGCCGGTCGGCGTCGAGGCGCCGGAAGGCGCGGGTCACGGTGCCGGCCATCTCGAGCAGGGCGACCTGCCGCTGCCAGGCGAGGAGCTCCTCGGGCGATTGAGTCACGATTCACAGTTTATGAATCCTGATTCACAGCGCGTGCGGGCCCTTCGTCCCGATCATGATCGGCGCCGGTGCCGGGCCTGCCGATCAGTCGTCGGCGACCAGCACCCGCACCGGCTCGCCACTGCGGTACGGCATCGACCAGAAGCCCACGGTCCGGCCCCCGAGCTCGACGAGGTGGAACGGCACGGGCACGACGCCGTCGGGCTCGACCTCCACCCAGGAGCCGTCCGGCTCCGTGCGCCACAGGGCGCGGACTGTCTCGCCCGAGCCCGAGTCCAGGTCGCCCGAACCGGGGTAGAAGCGGGCGCCGAGGACGAACGTGACGCCGCCGACCTGCTCGACGATCGCGTCGGTGACCGTGCCCGACGTGTCCGCCGACGCGTCCGGGGGCAGGACGGGCGGCGACCAGGTCGAGCCGTCGGCGGACGACCAGACCGCGAGCCGGCTCCCCTCGCCGTCCCAGCACGTCCCGACCGTGGTGAAGCCGCCGGGGACCGCCGCGACGTCGGTCGCCGAGCAGTCCGCGAAGCCTTGGCCTCCCGGGCTGGCGAGCGACCAGGTGAGCCCGTCGTCCGAGGTCCACATCGCGGCGGTCGGCACGAACTCGCCCCCGGGCGAGGCACCCACGGCCAGCAGGCTGCCGTCCGGACGCGTCACCACGGCGGCCACGCCGCCGTTGTCGAAGACCCTGGCGCGCTCGTCGTCGACCGCCTCCCAGGTCCGGCCGTCCGTCGTCGTGTAGAGGGTCGCGATCGTGCTCTCCGCCTCCGCCGCGCGCAGGACCAGCGCCGTCACCCGGTCGCCGAGGGCCCAGACGGCACTCACGAACCCGCTCGTCTCCTCGAGGCCGAGGTCGACACGCGTCCACGCATAGCCGTCGTCCGACGTGTAGAGCTCCGGGTAGGCGCCGAACAGGCCGTAGGGCGACACGGCGAGGCCCTGGAGGCAGGCGCCCCCGCGGACACCCGGTTCCGGACCCGTCGCCGGCACCCAGGCTCCCGGCTCCTCGGCGACCCAGGCGGGGAACCGGGGCGCGCTGTCGGGATCGTCCACGCACCCGACGACGACGGCGCGACCGCCCAGCTCGACGCCGTCGGAGAACGTCACGCCGCTGAAGAGCGCCGGGTCGACGCCCGCGTCGGCCCACCCCTCGAGGACGCGGACGGCCTCGGCCGGGGTCGGCGTCGGCGGCGTCGCCGTCGCGGTCGTGGTCGGCACGGGTTCCGGGGACGTCGTCCCGGCGGGCGGCGTGGTGCCCCAACCGTCCGCCACCGCGACGCCGACCACACCCACCACCGCCAGGGCGGCGACCGCGCCCGCAGCGGCCACGCCGGTCCGGACCCGCCGGCCGCGGCGCACCCGCGCCTTGAGCG
>JAEZZV010000260.1 GCA_023418375.1 Actinomycetes bacterium
GGCTGGGCCCAGCCGGCGGGGGCGCCGGGCCACGCACCCGGGGCGGGCGCCGTCGGCAGGGTCGTCTGCGGGCCGCTCGCGGGGCGCTCGGGGCGGGTCCTGACCCACACCTTGCGCAGCCACACGACGATCACGGCGAGGACGGCCGCGAAGGCGAGCCAGGGGAGCAGCGCGCCGAGCACCAGCAGGGCGCCGGAGCCGAAGTCGAGGAACGAGTTCCAGCCGTTCTCCAGGCCGCCGAGGAAGCCCTCCTTGGGCTCCTCCGGCTCCACGACCTCCGGCACCTCGTCGGGCACGACGACGTCGATCGTGAGCGTCGACATCGACACCTGGTCGTCCAGGCCGGCCTGCTGGCTGAGCAGCTGCTCGAGCTGCGACTGCCGGTCGGTGAGCATCTGCTCCGCCTGCACCAGCTCCTCGACGGTCGCCGCGCGGGCGAGCAGCGCCTGCATCCGCTCGACGGACATCTCGACGGCGCGGATCCGCGCCTCGAGATCACGCACCTCGAGCGTGACGTCAGTCCGGTCGATCTGGACTGCCTCGACCTCGCCGATGTCGCGGAGCCGGCCGAGCGCTGTGCCGACGTCGCTGGACGGCAGGCGCGTGATGACGTGCGCGGACGGGTCGACCGTGTCGGTGCCCGCCTGCATGGTCATGCCCTCGACCCAGCCGCCCATCGACTCGACCATGCGCGTGATGTCGTCTGCCGCCGTGACCGGGTCCTCGGTGCTCAGGGTCACGGCGCCGTGCGTGATGACCGAGCGGTTGCCGTCGGTGAGGTTCAGCCCCTCGCCGAACGGTGCCCCGTTCGTGTCCGCCCCGCCCGCGTCGGCGGCCGCCGCCGGGGCCTCAGCCTCCTCGCCGGCGAACTCGCCGTCGCTCGCCCCTCCCTCGTCGTAGGCCATGTCGGCGCTCGACGCGCCCTCGGCGCTCGACGCGTCGTCGCCATCGCTCGCGCTGCACGCCGCCAGGGCCAGCACGAGCCCGCTGATCGCCATCCACCTCATCGGGGTACGCATGGCGATCACGCTAGGGACCGCGGGTGGTCCCCGTCCGTGGCTTTGCCTGATCGTGACCTAGCGATGGACATCGTGATCCATCCGGAACGGGGGTGTGACCAGCGTCGACGCAAGGTCGGCCCGGCTCGCGACAGGGAGGCACGTCGCCGGCGCCGGTTCCCGGCGGATCTCACCCGCTCGACGGCGGTCCGGCGCCCGACCGGGTCGGGGACGGCGCCCGGGGAACGTACCGTTGTCGGGTGAGCAGCGCGGCCGCCGACGTCCCAGCCCTCGCCCTGCGCGGGCTCGTGAAGCGGTTCGGCCGCACCCTCGCCGTCGCGCACCTCGACCTCGACATCCCCGCCGGGTCGTTCTACGGCGTCGTCGGACCGAACGGCGCCGGCAAGACGACCACCCTGTCGATGGCGACCGGCCTCCTCGTGCCCGACGCCGGGCAGGCCCGCGTCCACGGGGTCGACGTGTGGCGGGAGCCGGCGCAGGCGGCGCCGCTGCTCGGGATCCTGCCCGACGGCATGCGGCTCTTCGACCGGCTCACCGGTCCCGAGCTCATCTCCTACGCGGGGCTGCTGCGGGGGATGGCCGCCGACGTCGTGGCCGCCCGTCGCGACGACCTGCTCGACGCCCTCGACCTGCGGGGCGGCGGCTCGACGCTGGTCGCCGACTACTCCGCCGGCATGACGAAGAAGATCGCCCTCGCGTGCGCCCTCGTGCACGCCCCACGCCTGCTCGTGCTCGACGAGCCGTTCGAGGCCGTGGACCCCGTCTCCGCCACGGCGATCCGCGCCATCCTCGAGCGGTTCGTCGCGGCCGGGGGGACCGTCGTCATGTCGAGCCACGTGATGGCGCTGGTGGAGCGGCTGTGCACGCACGTCGCGGTCGTCGGCGCGGGACGTGTCCTGGCCGCCGGCTCGCTCGACGAGGTGCGTGCAGGGCAGAGCCTCGAGGAGCGCTTCGTCGGGCTCCTCGGCGGGGCGACCGAGACTCCGGAGCTGTCGTGGCTGCGACCCTCGTCCGACTGAAGCTGCGCGTGCTGCGCCACATGCTGCAGCGCGAGCGGTGGCGCCTCGTGCTCATGGTGCTCGGCGCGCTCTGGGGCGTGAGCATGCTGCCCTCGATCGTCGGCGGGATGCTGTGGCTGTCGCGTGAGGCCCCGGCGAGCGCCAACGACATCCTGGTCGTGGGCGGGTCGCTGCTCGTGGCGGGCTGGGCGGTCGTCCCGCTCCTGATCCCCGGCATGGACGACTCGCTCGAGGTCGGCCGCTTCGCGACCTTCGGCCGATCGGCCCGGACGCTCGCGCCGGGGCTGCTGCTGGCCGGCGCGGTCAGCCTCCCGTCGCTCATCACGGCGGGCGTCCTCGTGTCGCCGGCCATCGTGTGGGGCCGGCGCAGCGGCGCAGCCGCGGCGGCGAGCGTGCTCGTGGCGCCGCTCACGCTGGTCACCTGCCTGCTCGCGGCGCGCGTCGCGACGAGCGTGTCCGCACGCGTGCTGTCGTCCCGCCGGGCCCGGGAGGCGGGCGCGGTGCTGGGCCTCCTCGCCGTCGCGCTGTCGCTGCCGATCGTGCTCGCACTCGGCTCCCTGGGCCTCGAGGGCGCGCTGGAGAAGGTCCCGACACTGTCCGGGGTGCTCGGGTGGACCCCGCTCGGCGCGCCGTTCGCCGTGCCCCTCGCCGTCGTCGAGGGCGACCTCGCTGGCGTGGTCGGACGACTCGCGGTCGTCGTGGCCACGGTCGGCGCGGCGTGGGCCGCGTGGGTGCGCACGATGCACGACGCCCTCACCCGTCCGCCGTCCCGCTCGGGCCAGGCGCGTCGTCGGCCGGACCGGATGATCCCCGCGCGGGTGCTGGCGCGGCACCCGGGCATGGTCGTCGCCGGCGCCGTGATGCGCCGGGCGCTGCGTTACTGGACCGCCGACCCGCGCTACATGAGCGCCGTGGTGGGCGCCGTGGTCGCCCCCGTGCTCATCGTCGTGCTCGCGGCGTCGGTGTCCGACGGCGCCGGCACGATCGCGCTCGGCCTCGCTGTGGTCGTGGGCGGGTCGCTCGGGTGGGGGCGGCACAACGACGTGGCCTACGACGGCAGCGCCTTCTGGCTGCACGTCGCGGCGCACGTCCCGGGGTGGGCCGACCGGCTCGGCCGCGCGGTCGCGACGCTGGTCTGGGCCCTGCCGACGACGATCGCGCTCGGTCTGCTCGGCGTGTGGGTCGCCGGCCGGTGGGAGCTCGCTGCCGCCGCGCTCGGCGCCGGCATCGGTGTGCTGCTCGGCGGCCTCGCGGTCTCCGCGGTCGCGAGCACCCTCCTGCCGTACCCGGTGCCGGCGGCCGGGGCCAACCCCTACGCCGCCCAGCTGGGGGCGGTGGGCGCGACGCTCCTCGCCCAGATGGCGTCGTCAGCGGCGACCTTCGTGGTCAGCGCCCCCGTGCTGGGGCTGTACGCGGCGTCGGTGTGGTGGCGACCGGGGCTGGCGGTCCTGACGGCCCTCGTGGGCGTCGTCGGCGGGACCGTGGTCCTCGCGCTCGCCGTGTGGGTGGGCGGCCGGCTGTACGACGCGCGGGCCCCCCGCCTGCTCGCCCGCCTGGCATAGCCGTCCCCCTGGCCGCGGCGTGCGTGGCAGCGCCGCCTAGACTCGGGCGCATGAGCGAGACCACCCCGTACGGGGCGCCCGCGGAGCCGGCCGGCCCCGGCACCGCCACGAGCGTCCTCGAGCAGACGGCCACGCGCGAGGAGATCGAGCCGGGCGACCACGAGCGGTTCGCGCACTACGTCCGCAAGGAGAAGGTGCTCGAGTCCGCACTGTCGGGCACGCCGGTCGTCGCGCTGTGCGGCAAGGTCTGGGTGCCGGGCCGGGACCCGAACAAGTTCCCCGTGTGCCCGGTCTGCAAGGAGATCTACGACGGCCTGCGGCCGCCGGACGACGGCGACGACGACGCCTGATCCTCGCCTTCCGGACAACCGGCGCGCACCGGTTCAAGATGCGCGACCTGATGATGGATGTCACTCTCGACGGGACGAGACCGCCCGGACACACCCCTCCACGGGCGGCCGACCGAAGGGAAGGTTCGACATGCCGAGCTGGCTTCTCATCCTCATCGTCGGTGTCCTGCTGCTGGTGTTCGGTATCGCGGTCGAGGCCGCACAGTTCCTCATCTGGCTCGGGATCATCGTGCTGGTCGTCAGCCTGATCATGGGCCTGGTCGGCCGTGGGCGGCGGACGGTCGTCTAGCCGTCGGCACACCGCGCGCGGCCCGCGCGCGCCGCGCACAGCGCCCGGAGGACCCGACGGTCCCCGGGCGCTCGCGCGTCCGGGGCACGACCCGCACG